>WRKK01000306.1 GCA_009782245.1 Defluviitaleaceae bacterium
CGAGGACGGTCGCCCCTACGGGGACGCATATTGTAGGGGCGACCGTCCTCGGTCGCCCGTTTGTCCCCAATCATTCCGCCCGTTTGTCCCCAATCATTCCGCCCGTTTGTCATTCGCCGTTCGCCCGTTTATCGTTTGTCATTTCTCATTCGCCCATTCCAACATTCCCACAAAAACCCCCAAAAAAATTTTCCAAAAACCCTTGACAACGCAAAAATTTTAGTGTACAATAATTGCAAAAACAGACCAAACAGAGGTCTATAAACAAGGCCTTTTTTCTTGCTTTACGGGAAAAAAATTCGCCTTTGGAGGAGTAACCAACCATGACAATCCGATGCTTACTAGCAAGTTCCGATAAAACCTACATACAACGCCTAGCCGCTGGCTTAGAAAAAACCGCAACACCCTCAGGCGATGCCCTTGAAATCGTCCTTTTTACCGACAGCGAAAAAATGGCAGACGCTCTAAAATCGGACAGCGGCAAATTTCACGCTGCCATTGTGGACGAAATTTTAGCAGAAACCGCCGCAAAACACGTTCCGATAATACTCGCACTAACGGACGACAACGCCAAAGACGGCACGAAAGACGAAAACCTGCTGTATGTTTACAAATATCAGCAAATTAGCACAATCGTCCGCAAGTTGGTAATGGCACAAACTAGCAAACGCACCCACGAGGGCAAGGGAAACGGCGTAATTTGTGCGTTTTTCTCCGTTGCGGGTGGCAGCGGTGCAACCACACTCTCCGTTGCATTTGCCCTTGCCGCCGTAAAACTCGGGCTGCGTCCGCTGTACGTTAGTTTTGAACATTTTAACACAACCGAGTTGTTTTTCAGGGACACAGCCGCCAGCGACCAGCGTTTGGACGACATTTTTTACATAGTGGCAGAGGGCGGCGGCGTGGCGACCGCAATCGATGTGGCAAAAGCCGTGGATTCCACGGGCGTGGCGTTTTTGAAACCGTTTGCAACGTGGACGGAAATCGATCAGCTGCAGCCCAACGATATTGACATCTTCATCGATGCAACCCGCTCCGTCAAGGACAGCGACCTCACAATTTTGGATATGGACAGCGGCGTAAATCCCATTTCCAAGAAAATTTTAGCCGCCGCAGACGAAATCTTCATAATAACCGACTCTCACGCCCTTGCACACGCCAAACTCCGAACTCTTTTTGCCCAAAACACGCCTGCACACCTAAAAAACGCCACGCTCATCGTCAACAAAAACGACGGCACAACGCCATTCACGGACGATCTCACGAAATCCAAAATTTTCGTCCCAAAAGTGCCAACCCCCAGCCCCGCCGCATTAGAGCAGTATTTGCAGCCGCTTTTGAAAAATTATAAGCGACAACAAAGCTAAAAAACGCAAAAATTTGAAAATAATCAAAAAAATGTGCGGGTCAAGGGGCGTGCTCCTTGCGGGGTGTGGGGCAGCCTGCCCGCCGGCAGGCGGGAGCCCCACGGTTTTAGGAGGTTTTTACGTGGAAGTTGCTAAACATGACAAATTAATCGGCGAACTAAAGAAAAAATTGCAGGAAGACAGCCAGCTGCTAATGCGGACGGACGAGGAATTGCGTAATATCGTCAAAAACATGGTTGAGGCGGTTGACAAAGGTTTGCGGGGTGCAAGGCTACACGAAATCCGTGAAGATATGCGCGAAATTGTGCAAGCGTTCGCAACGGACGACCGCACGGGGCTTTCTTATCGGGATAAACCGTACATTGTGGCGGGTGTGTTTGATTCTGTGCGTGGCTTGGGCATTTTGGACGAAGTTATGCGCGACCCCGAAATTACCGAGATTATGATAAACGGGCATAACAGCATTTTCATTGAAAAAGCAGGGCGGCAGTTTCGGTACGAGCGGGGCTTTGAGAGCAAAGAGGATTTATCCCGCATAATCACGCTGTTTGTGCAACGTGCGGGGCGTAGCGTTAGCGAATCCAACCCAATCGTGGACACTCGGCTGGCGGACGGCTCTCGTGTGAACGTGGTCATGCCGCCCGTTGCGATTGACGGCGCAACCGTTACAATCCGCCGCTTTCCCAAAGAGCCGATGACCATTGCGAAACTGCTGGAATACGAGTCAATCACGCCAGAAGTCGCCCGTAAACTGGAGTTACTCGTTCGTGCGAAATACAATATTTTCGTCAGCGGCGGAACGGGTAGCGGCAAAACAACCTTTCTCAACGCCCTTTCCAACTACATTCCCAAGGGCGAGCGGATTATCACGATTGAAGACTCCGCCGAGTTGCAAATAAAATCCATACCAAACATTGTGCGGCTGGAAACGAAAGTTACAACGTCCAAAGATGCGAAAGAAATCACGATACAGGACTTGATAAAATCGGCGTTGCGTATGCGGCCCGACCGCATTGTCGTGGGCGAGGTGCGCGGCGAAGAGGCAATCGATATGCTGCAAGCCATGAACACGGGGCATGACGGCTCGATGTCCACGGGACACGCCAATTCAGCGAAAGATATGTTAAGCCGCTTGGAGACAATGGTAATCCGTGCCGCCGAGTTGCCGCTCGAGGCGGTGCGACAGCAGATTGCGTCCGCCGTGGACGTTATCGTGCAACTTTCACGCTTGCGCGACCACAGCCGCAAAACGATAGAAATAGTGGAAATATGCGACTACAACCGAGAAACCCGCCAAATCGACATAAATCCGCTGTACATTTTTGAGGAATCCGAAAAAACAACCCTGGAAAAAGTGGACGGCGAGTTAAAACGGACGGCGAACCCGTTCCAAAACAAGGAAAAACTGCTAAATGCTGGCATTTATGAGAAGATTTGAGGAGATTTAAGGAGATTTGACATGAAACACAAATTATTTATAGCACCCTACGAAGACTGTATTTTGCCGTTTTCCGTGCATATTTGGGTCGGGCTTGGCTCTTACGGCGTTGCCGCCGTTGTGTTATGGCTGTTTTATCGCTCTTGGCAAATGGCATTAATTGGAGCGGCGCTTTTTGTGCCTGTAATTATCGCAATTAACATGGTAAGTTCCAAAAAACGGCGACTTAACAGGCTTTTGGGACAGTTCCAAAATTTGCTAGAAAGCCTTGTTGTTAGCCTACAAGCTGGCAGCACCGATTTAGGGGCGTTCCAACACGCTTTGGAAGACATGAAACTGATGTACTCCGAAAAAACCGACATTGTCAAGGAAACGGAAACGATAATTTTGAAGTTTGCAAACGGCATCTCGATAGGGGCGGCGTTGACCGATTTTGCCAACCGTTGCGGGCTTTCGGACGTTAAACTGTTCGCCGCTGTGTATCTTTCGGTGGAGGGCAAGGGCGAAAAAACCCGCGAAATTGTGCTACGTACCCAAAAAATCCTATCGGATAAAATTGCGATAGAGCAGGAAATCAAGACAATGTCGTCGGGCGCGGTTATGGAGATTAACGTAATGGTGGCTATTCCCGTGATAATTGTAACGATTGTCGGCTTTATGGGCGGCGAACTGCTACAGGGGCTGTTTACCACGCCTGGGCGTGTAGTTACCACAATCGCAATCGCAATTTTCATTGGTGCATACGCACTTGGCAGAAAAATAACGAGTATCAAGGTTTAGCGGAGGGTTTTTTTATGCTATTGTTTTTGGTTTTGGCGGTATTTATGACGATTGGCACGGTTTTGTTTGTTGCGTGGAATATTTTCATGCTACGGGCGGAAAACGAGCATTTGAAAGCGGCGGCGGGTTTTGCGTATCGGGCAAAGGCGGAGAAAGTGGCGGCTTTAACCGAACAGCGCGAACAATACGCCAGCGATTTGGAAAAACTAGCAGGTCAGCGGCTTTTGACGTTTTTTCAAAAAATGTTTTACAATCCAAAAAGCGTTGACAGAAAAATAAAAACGCTGCAAAAGGAAATGGCAAAACTGGACAGGGGCAATTTTAGCGGCGTAAATTTTTTGGTGTTGCCAGGCTACGCAATTTTGCAAATGGAAATTCTTAACATAACGGGCGACCAGAAATATTTTCAAGATATACGGGCTTTGTACTCCGAGTTGAAAGGTGCAGAGTTTGCCATTTACAATACACGGCACTTGCTGGCGGCGATGATTTCATGCGTGTTGGGTTTTTCGGGTGCGAGTATTTTGGCGGGTGGGCTGGCTTATGCCGTTGGCGTAGAGCAAGGCTTGGCGTTGATTTTTGGCGGGTTGCCGCTGGCTTTACTGTTGGCATACGCTTTATACGAAGATTTACGGGCAAAAGGCAGGGTAAGAAAAGAGGAAATAATGCTAGATTTTCCGCAAGCGGTTACAGAAGTGGCGTTACTAACCAGTTCTGGCATGGAATTATTCCGTGCATGGGACGAAGTATGTAAGTCCGCCGAACGTAAAGGCCCACTATTTAGGGAAATGCGGCGTACAATTAGCGAAATAAACAACGGGTTTTCGCCGTCTGCGGCATTAAACGGCTTTATTAAGCGGTGCGGCACAAAAGATACCGCACGGCTTGGCACTAGCATTTTACAAAATTTGACCAGAGGAAATGACGAGTTAAGCGAGTTTTTAGCGAATTTGTCAAAGGAAGTTTGGGAAGAACGGAAACACGATGCACGGCGGCTTGGCGAGCAAGCGAAATCGAAACTACTTTTGCCCATGGGACTGATATTTTTGGGGATAATTTTGATAATTATGGTGCCTATAGCAATCGGCATAACCGAAATGGGCTTTTAGTAAAAGCATACATAACTTTCGGCAACAAACTTGGCAAGCTAAAAAGCAACGAAAGCAACAAAAGCAACGAAAGCAACGAAAGCAACGAAAACGGCTAAAATAGTGCATTGCACTTTTAGTATAAAATTAGACCCCAAAGAAGAGGGTTAAAAAAACAAGGAGGACATTAATATGTCAAATGTAATGAACAAGCTGTATTTTAGCATGATTGCGGCGAAACTCGCCGTTAGCGGCTTTATAGCCGAGGAAGTAAGAAAGATTAGGCAAGACGAGCGCGGCATGGAATTTGTTCAAGTTCTTTTGTTGATTTTATTCGTGGTTGTCATAGCCGCTGTTTTATGGGCGTTTTTAAGTGGCTGGGTTGAAGCATTACTTGGAGCTATAACTGATGGATCACCCACTCCAATCGAAGGGGATATTGAATTTACTATTCCTAACGAAAGCACATGATAACAGCCCACCAATAAAAGCAACATACCAACCGTTGTAGCAAAAGTAATAAAAGCAATAAAAGTAACAAAAGCAACAGGGCGGCTAACCAAAGGAGTTGCCGCCCAAAGGCAAAAAATGCAAAAGGTTTAAGCAGAAGAGAGCAAAAGAGAGTAAAAGAGAATAAAAAGGAGCAAAAGGGAGCAAAAGCATGACAAAACGCTTGACAAAAGCTATTTTGATAATATTGGTTGTGGGAATTATAATTGCAGCTACATGGGCATTTTTGGGTTCATTGGTTGCGGGGATTATGTCGGAGATTTTTGCGGAAACACCGCACGACAGTTGGGGAATAACAGAACCACTAAATTAACTTTCAAGGTTTTACAAAGGAGCAGCGGAATGAAAAAAAAGTTAAAGAGAGACGAAAACGGCTTTGCGTTGGTAGAAATGGCAATATATTTTCCGTTGATTTTGCTTGCGTTTTTGGGCTTTATATTTGGGTCGATGTTTCTAACGCAGCGGGTGTTGCTAGATAGAGCAGTAGCAAGGGCAACAACCGAGGCGGCGGCGTGGCTTAGCGGCGATATTATGCGGTTTGGGCGGTTTTCTGATACGCCAGATACCCCAAATTTTGGGCAACAGCAAGCCGTTAGCATTCGCACAAACCCATATGTGGGGCTGTTTAACCGTTTTTACCCAATGGACGTAGATTCTTTTGATACACGCATACAAGAACTAGTGCTAGAATATGCCCGTTTGGCGGTTGGCGGCAATATACAGGTTGATGTAGAACACAACTGGTATTTTATGGTGTCGGATATACACGTAACCGCCACGCAAACGCTAGTTTTACCCATAAACCTTAACATGATTGATGTAGATTGGCAGGGTATTCAGTTGCGGTCGTCTAGCACGGCGCGGGTTTTCCGCACGGGGCAGGTTGTTAATAATATCAACTTTGGCTTTGATGCAATAAGGCGAAATATGCACCCGCCCGACTTGCAGAGCCTTATGGAAGATTTGCCTGGCACAATTAGCAATATCTACAGCATAACCAACAATCTCTTTATCCCATAGCCAAACTAGAGCAAAAAACAGGAGCTAAAATAATGAAAAAACGCAAAAAAACGGGAAAATTTGGCGAAAAAGGCAGTATAAACGTGTTTGTTGCCCTTATGATGGTGCCAGTCATGGTTTTTACGGGCGTTATGCTGGATTTTGCCAGATTGACTTTCGCAAACACCGTAATACACAACGCCGCCTCGCTTGCCGCCGCCTCTATTATTGCCTATTATGACGGCTTGCTTTTGGAAGTTTTTGGGCTGCTGGCAACCTCGCAAAACCGCACCGAGGCGGAACGGTTCGCCAATGCGGCAAGCCATGTCTCGTTGGGGCTTGAAGAGGGCGGCGGTCGCATGGTCGGCAACAACTTTAACCTAATGGGCAACGTAGCTATTAACAACGTTACAATCGGCCCAAACGATGAACGCTACACCTTAGCAAATATGGCAATGTTGCAACATCTGCTAACCGAATACATGGCATTTAGAATAGCACTTTCATTGCCAGACTTGCAGAACATAGAAGAGACGGCAAACGAATTAAACGAATTAAACGAATCAGAAAACGCCGAACAAACCCTCTTTAACGACTACACCGCCCGTAACGAATGGGATTTTATGGATAGCGACGAATACAGAGAAGTTGGAGAGGCACTAAACCGCTTGCACAGGGCATATGCTTTCCTGCTGGTTGCTTTGTTTGGTTGCGAAGTGGACGAAGATGCAGACGAAGAGCCGTTTTCGTGGATTAACCTGCTGCCCGAATTATGCGAACCCAACCCACGCATGGGTTTTCAAGCACAACGGGACGAACATATAGCCGTGCTAACCGATTATATAAACAGAATAGCGGCTGGGGAAACCGAAATCATGGTAAGAATACTCGATATTGAAAGCCTAGAAGAGGAAATTGCCGATTTGGATATTTTGATAAGTTTAGAAACCGACGAGGATATTTTGGAAGACCTAGAAAATGAACGGCAAGAACTGCAAGACGAATTGCAAGCCTTGGAATTGGACGAAGACTTTGACGGGTATATTGAGGAACCACGAGATTTGTTGGCGGCGATAGACAAAGAGTTCTATCGCTTTGAAAGACGAGTAGTGCGCCATATCCACAGGCTGGCAACAGCGGCTGACAACGCACGGGCTGAACTGGAGGAGAAAATCAGTATTGTTAGAGACAACCTGCAAACGCAAAGAAATGCGGATTCAATCTCCGAGGAGTTTTATCTCCACAACATGGGCTATTTGGACGGTATTTTTGAAGAGGTCAATTTTTCTGGAATGTTCACAGATGATGCACTAGTTGGCATAAATCCCAATGACCTAATTTTGCACCCGCTTGCGTACAACGATATTTTCGACACAATAGAAGAATTTACAGAACTGTACGCTGTTGACACTGACGCTATGCACCCACGCCCGCTACTTTATACTATTGGATTGGACACATTAATGGACCCCGACATCTTTATTTTTATAACTTTGGAATATGAGCCAATGGACGAAGACGAATATGAGCCGCCCGTTAGAACCCAACCACCATGGAGCATTCTGGACGACATACTAAGCACCGCACCGCCCGAAGACCTAGTGAATGCGGCAAGAGACGAAATGGACAACGACACAGCGGAAAACAGCCTAACCTCCTTGGAAGACGGTAGTGCAGATTTTAGCGACAGCGGCAACAGACCAAATTTGACCAACCTGCCCCAAATTCCAGCGGCGTTTTCGCCTAACGAGCATACAATAAGGGAGGGCGCAGAGCAACCAAGCAATTTTTTTGTGAACTTGCTAGGCAATAACGTATTACTAAACGAGTACGGCGTACAGATGTTTTCAAATTTCACAACCAGCCAAACGAACCAAGGCGGACGCACCCTTTCGGGCATTCCCATTAGCCCACAAATGAATTTTTGGTTCGGCGGCGAACTGGAGTTTTTGATTGCTGGCAACTACGAGGCTATTTATAATTTAAGGCAGGTTGTTGGCAGATTATCCTCGTGGTTTTTCGCAAGAAATACGATGTATAAACATAACTCGCCAACACTAAAAAGTGAGATACTTTCGCTAAAGGCGAGACCGTTTGATGGTTGGGGATTATCTGCTGCGTACCGCAGATTTTTGGTGGCAAACGAAACTTATGTTGACATACAAACGCTGCTAGACGGCGGACGTGTGCCAATATTAAAATATCCCATTGCCCCAGGAAGTGGAGAACCTGTACAATGGCGGAGCGGGATTGCTTATGGTTCTGCTACTAATGAATGGGATAGCACCATCGGCTGGTATTATTACCAGTATTTGCGGCTAATGCTATTGCAAATCCCCGCCGAAAGGCTAACGCAACACATAGCCACTCTAATAGAGCTGAACATGAACCATTACATGAGCGGCGGCGCGAGCATACCAACTGCACGGGAAAATTTTCATTTTAGCCTAAACAACGCCTATCTAATAGCGGACGTTACAATAAATGCCACCGTGCCGAACTTTTTCATAGGCAACCCGCTAAGCGGCGGCTTTGCAGGCGATGTAAACCAACCAAGCAGCTTTCAAGTTAGCGTAACGGCGACAAGGGGGTACTAATTTTGCGTAAACTAAAAAATAGCGAAGTAGGCTCTATTGCAATAGAAACGCTGATTGCGTTTTCAAGTTTTTTGATGTTCATGGCGGTTACTGTAACTTTTGTAAATGTGGCGGCGGTGCAGTTGCGTGTGCATTACGCACTTACGCAAACGGCGAAAGAGATTTCGCATTACAGCTATATGTTGCGGCTTTTGGGTATAGCAAATGTGCTTGCCGCCATGGACGCAGAGGGCAACCCCGCTCTCGAAGAGATAGAGACAGATACAGAGATAGACGGCAGCTTGGGCGATATTTTCTATTTTTTAGATGCCGCCAGCAACACCACCACCAATCTGGCTAATGCTAACAACTTATCGGGTATTGTGGAAACGGCGGACGGCACTTTTGCCGCAGGGCAACAACCTTGGTCTAACGACATCTCCGACAGCCCAGGCGAATTTTTCGCTAGTTTTTTGTGGCTGGCAGTAAACGAGGGTGCACAAATTGATTTGGCACATCTTATGGGCGAAGTTATAGTGCCGTCGTTTTTTTGGCGATATATGGGCATTCATGGCGGGGCAAGCGGCATGGCGTATTTTAACAGTATGCGTGCCTTTGCCGATAGCGTAGAATTTATTTGGTGGGATTTTTCCTGGGGCAATTTGCAGGGCGGCATAACGGGCAATGTAGCCCCCCCAAACGGTGCGGCGTTTTTGCTAAATGCTCACGGCAGCCCCAATAATGACGAGATTGTGCTAGGTATACGCTACAGAATGGATTTCACGCAATTTTTCATACTACCCGATAATCTCCGCTTTGAATCCGAAGTTATCCAACACGTAAAAACCCGTGCATTTATCGGGGACGGCGGCAGATTTAGCGGGGGGGATTAGCATGGAAAATGAAAATATTTCCGAGGATTTTGAAAATCCCGAAAATCCCGAAAATCCCGAAGTTTCAGAAACTTCTGAAATTCCCGAAATTTCTGAAAATGAGCCGCCAATAGATTTTTCCCCGATAAAAATGTTTGCAAAATTTGGCATTTTGGGTAAATTGGTAATTTTGGCGGGGCTGGCATTTGCAATAATCTCCGTGGCGGCAAGTCGCCCAGAGCCGCTAACCGAGGGGGTTTCCGCATACTTGACAATGCTATTTCTGTTGTGGCTTGCCGTTACGGATTTCAAGCATTTCAAAGTTCCCAATAAAATACTGCTTGCGTGGCTTTTGTGCAGGGCGGTTTTGATGTTGGCAAGCACGGCAGTTACAGCCAATTTTGCGGTTTTGGTAAACTCTGCACTAGGGGCAATCGCAATGGGAATATTCTTCCTAATAACGTACTATCTAAGCAGACGAACGCTAGGCGGCGGCGATGTAAAGCTAAGTTTTGTGCTAGGGCTATCTTTGGGCATAAACATGATATTTTCGGCGGTTTTGTATGGGCTGATAATTTGTGCGGTGTTTTCGCTTGGTGCGTTGCTACTGAAAAAGCTGAACCGCAAAGACCCCGTGCCGCTTGTGCCGTTTTTGTTTGCGGGTACGGCGTTGATGTATCTAATGAACGGATTGTAAATTTAGGAGGTTGGCGAATGTTAAACGCATTTAAGTTGACAACAATATTGCTAAGTTTGGCGTTGCTGGGCGGCTCTTGGGGGCTGTTCGCAACAATTCAGGCGCGGCTGGTGGCGGAACAGCAAGCTATTTTGGCGGTGGCGCGGGGGCTGGTTTATAACGAACAGTTCGCCGAGGCGATACCCCACTTTGACGAGGCAATGGGCATGATGATTGGCACGGACGAAAATTTGGTGTACGAACTTGCAACTGTTTTGCACAGCGCGGGCTTTTTTGCCCGATACCGTGAACAAATTTTAACGCTAATAGCGAACGAAACGCCGCCGCTGTGGCAGGGCGAAATTGTAACCATGGCGGATTTGTACCACGAACTAGCCACATTTGACCTACAACAAGGCTCGCCAGGGCTTGCCGCCACCGTCCGCTTTATCCGTGAGGGTCTCGAGGCCACTGGCGACCCCCGCCTGTTCAGCCTACACGAGCAATATCGCTACATCTTTGACACCAGAATGGGCATTTTTGACCACGCAACCGTTATCCAAAACGGTGCTGGCATAACCCGCCGAAACGAACTTTACGGCTTTGTCAACCACCTTGGCAACAACCTAATTGCGCCCACTTTTGATATGTCAACCAATTTTGCCAATAATCTCGCCGTGGTGCAAGACGAGGACAGTCTGCGTGTGATAAACACCGCCAACCAAACCCAAGCAACGGCGGATTTTCGGGCGGACAGCATAGCCAACTTTGGCGGCGTAACTTTTGCCCTGCGGCTAACGGGCGAAAACACCTACCGTTTGGGCACTTTCAGCGAACAACAGCTGACCTACGCCAGCGAGCAGTACGATTTTATCGGTTGGACTTCGGAAGGTATACGTGTGTTTCGGTGGGGCGACCTGTGGGCGTTACAAGATTTCCGAGACCCCGAAATTGCGTTACCGTTTGAATTTTTGCACGAGGGTTTTGCGGTGGACGAACTGGGCAGGGTGGCGGTAAACGAACGAATGTTTGAAATCCGCAACGGCCGCTACCAAATGGTAGACCTAGCCTTAAACCCAATCGGCCCGCCCTTTGACGAGGCGCGACCGTTCTTCGAGACGGGCGGCTTGGCGGCGGTGCGGCAGGGCAACTTATGGGGTTTCGTAAACGCCAACGGCGAAGTCGTCATAGATTTCACATACACCAACGCCAAAAGTTCGTCCGAAAACCTAGCACCCGTACTAACATGGGATTTATGGGGCTACATCACAGTAGAAAATTTTCCGCCGCAATTTGAAAGCCACTTCGGCAGCCTAGTAATCCAACCGCAATTCACAACCGCCACCCAATTCGTAAACGGCATAGCCCCCGTTCAAGACGAATCAGGCTGGTTTTACATCGCTTTACTGCAATAAAAAGAGCAAAACCGTGGGGCGCTGCCCCACACCCCGCTAAGGGCGCTGCCCTTAGAACCCGCAAGGGACTTCGCCCCTTGACCCCGTAAAATTTTTATTGGTTG
>WRKK01000307.1 GCA_009782245.1 Defluviitaleaceae bacterium
TTTTAGAGGAGTGATTTTGTGGTAAGAGATAATAGTTTGTCGTCAAAAGTGTTGGACGTTTTTGTTTATACGGTAATGATAGTTACGTTGGTTGTAACGCTTTACCCAGTGTTGCACGTTATTGCGTCCAGTTTTAGCGGGCGTATTGCTAACGAGACGGGGCAGGTTACGATTTTTCCTGTGGATTTTACCGTTGAACCGTATCAAATGCTGTGGCAAGCTGGGACTGTGCCGAATGCCTTTGTGAACTCTGTGCAGTATACTTTTGTGGGCGTTATTATAAATATGCTGGTAACTACCACGTTTGCCTACGCACTGTCCCGAAAACACTTGCCCCTGCGCGGTTTTTACACCATGGTCGCAATTATCCCAATGTACTTTTCAGGCGGATTAGTGCCAACTTTCATGCTTGTAACCAACTTGGGCTTAACTAACACCATGTGGGCACTCGTGTTGCCCGTTGCAATGAGCATTACAAACTTTATAATTATGCGCACTTTTTTTCAAAATTTGCCAGCCGAACTAGAAGAAAGTGCCAAACTGGACGGAGCAAACGATTTCGTTATTTTTACCCAAATAATTCTGCCGCTGTCAAAGGCAGTTTTATACACTATCGGGCTTTTCTACACGGTTACGCACTGGAACTCCTGGTTTAACGCCATGATTTACCTGCGCGATTCCAATATGTTCCCGCTGCAACTTATTTTGCGACAAATAGTTATTCTAGCGGAAGATATACGAGAAGCTGCGATTAGTGGCGATTTTACTAACGTTGCCTTTATCGGCGGCGTAAATGTTATTGGCATACGCTTTGCAACCCTTTGTGTTGCGATAGTTCCCATGCTGCTGATTTACCCCTTTGTGCAACGGCACTTTATCAAGGGCGTTATGATCGGCTCTCTTAAAGGATAAGAGACTAAAATTGGCTAAAATTGGCTAAAATGGGATTAGAAAAGGAGATTTTTATGAGAAAATTTTTAGTAGCAACTTTAATGTTGACCGCAATTTTTGCCTTTGCGGCTTGCGGTCAAGCGGACGGCGGCGGAACAGCCCCAACAGCCCCCGCGCAACAAGCCCCCGCAGCGGGCGGCGATACAGCAACCTCTGATACCGTTATCGGCACAGATGCTGTAGATTTCAGCGAAACCCTGCATATCACGGTAACTCGCCGTGGCGGTGCACGGGACGTTAATCAGCACAACTATTTCGATGAGTTCATGCTGGAGCGGTTTAACGTGGTTTTTGACATCACGGATATTCCCAACGCTGACTACATAACCCGCATGAACCTGCTTTTTGCCGCTGGCGAAGAGGACATGATTGGCATTGCACACCGCCCAGACTTTATGCTGACGGACTGGATAGAAGCGGGACATTTGCGGGGCTTTAGCTATGACGATATTATGCGGCTTATGCCCAATTATTCCGCCCATTTTATCGAATCTTTCGGCGAGGACGCTTGGCGTGTCGTGTGGAATAGCATTGTCCACTCGGACGGATTGGCTTATTATCTGCCACACAGGCGGCCGCACTCGATGAACATGGCTTGGCTGTACCGTGCCGACTTGTTCGAAGAGCTCGGCGTTGAGTTTCCCAACACGCTAGACGAGTTGATTGTAATTTTGGAAGATTTGCAGGAACTAACGGGCGGATTCCCGATAGTTGAGGCGGATCCAGACGGCCCAATTTGGGCGTTTCAAGGTTGGATGCAAGCGTTTGGCATTCCAGAATTGGGCGTACGGGACGTTTCTATGGTAGACCCACGGACGGGCGAGTTTGTGCCGTTTATCTTCTCGACCGATAATTTCCGCCGCTACACCAGCTTTTTGGCGGATTTACACGCACGGGGGCTAATGTGGCCAGAATTTATCACAGGCACACAAGAGCAACGCAACAGCTTGCAAGCCCGTAATAACCGCTTTGTTATGTGGAGTTGGCCAGAGCAAATTGCGACCCAGCACAACGAAATATCGCAAACAGAAGACCCCAACGCACGGTGGGAATGGGCGACAGTTATGCTAACAGAAGACCCCGCAAACGGGCATTTTTTCAAGCATGACCCATTTTTTACGGCGGACGGCGTAGGAATCAGCATAGATACGCCCGACAACGTGGTAGAGCGGTTTTTCTACATAATGAACTGGCTTTACAGCGACGAGGGCATGACGTTTAACTCGTTCGGCATTGAGGGCGTACATTTTGAGTTTGTGGACGGCGAACGGCACTTTTTGCCGCATATGTCCAACCCGCAAACGCCCGTGGGCAACTCGCTAATCAACTATGGTTTTGTTTCCATGGCTGGCGGCTTGCACCACCCCGACATCAACAACGTATACCGTGCTTGGATGCAGGATCTGCACAACACCTTTATGTACAGGGAAAATTACTACTTCCACATTGCACCGATTCTCCAGTTTACGCCAGACGAAACGCGCGAACTCGCCAATATTCAAACCCTGCTAAACCAAACACGCGACGAATATTTCTCCCGTTTCATAGTAGGTCAACTTGACCCCACCAACGACAACGACTGGAACGACTACATCGACACAATGAACTCCCTAGGCCTAGAACGTGCCAAAGAAATACGCACAGCCGCTTTTAATAGGGCTAATAACTAAAGTCAAAAGATAAAAGTCAAAACCGTGGGCTCTGCCCACACCCGCCAGGGCGCTGCCCTGGACCCGCAAGGAGCGCGCCCCTTGACCCGCTAATTTTTTTGTGGGACATATTTGCGGGATTGTGATATAATAGTTTTGGGGGACGGCGATTGTCGTCCCCTATTAAAAAATAAAGGAATGACCACCGTGGAACTATTTTTTGAGAAATATGCTAATTTTGCAAGGCTCAACGAGCCTGTAAACGTGAGTTTGCCGTTTGCAAAGGGTAAAATTTTTGCTGACGATTTGGCAAAATTTAGGGTTTATGATAACGAAACCGCCGCAATGCACCAAATAAAACCGCTTGGTTTTTGGGAAGATAACTCGGTTAAGTGGCTTAAATTGGACTTTTTGGCGGATTTACCCGCTAATCAAGCTAAAAAATATTTTTGTGATTTTGATAATCCCGCCGAGCAGTTGGCGGTTGACAACGTTTCTGAAATTTCAATAGAGGAAACCGCTGAAACTATCACGATTGATAACGGTTGCATAAAAGTAATTTTGAACAACTCCGTACACAATCCCGATTGCAAAATGCCGTTTAACAGCTTTATTTACGGAGATTTTTGCGTATCCGAAAAGCAAATTGACGGCTTTTATATTCTTGACGAAGACGGCACAAAATATACCGCTCGCATAACAGAGCCGTGGCAAATAGTGGAAAATGGGGCGGTTTTTGCAAAATTATCGGTAAAGGGCTGCCACATAGAAGAGGGAATTTGGCGAACTTCAGCACCTTTTGTGGATTTTATCATAAATATTTTTGTGTACGCCAAAACGCCGTGGATAAAGGTTGAATATAGGATAATCAACCGAGTAACTTGGAATTATTTTTTGAGTAATTTTTTGTGTTTCGACAAAATTTCGCTGGATTTCAATTTTTCGGACGAAACCGCAAAAGAAAGCGAAAATAGCGAAAACACCGACTATTTTTTGGCGACTTCCAATTATAGGAGCGATATTCGCACAAAGGCGGACGGCGAGCGGCTTGAATACACAATTACAGCCGAACATTTGCTAAACGAGGCAAACGAGCAAATTCCCGAATCGTTTTATGGCACGTTTTTTGCCGATTTTTCGGGCGAAAACGGCGGAATTTGTGCAACTTTGTATCAAGCCTACCAAAATTTTCCCAAGGCGTTTGCGGTTGACAACAAAAGTCTAAAAATGGACATTTTGCCAAGCGGCGTTATTGAGGGCGGAATAAAATATCACTGTGGAATGGCGAAAAATCACACTTTTTTCTTGCATTTGCACGGTAAGTTGGGCGAAAATATCACAATCGAAGACATTAACAAGCGAAGTTTAATGTTGCAGCACTCTGATAAACCGCTGTTATCTAGCGAAGTTTACAAGCAAGCAGAAATTTATAACTGCATTTTTACGGACGATTTGGCAGATTCCGAAAATTCTAAAAATTCAGTGGGCAAAATTTCCCAAAAAATAGCCTTTGAATCGTTTTTGACAAACATAGCAGACAACAGGGGCAAGGCTTACGGCTTTTTGCATTGGGGCGATAGTCCAGATGCGGGTTATTCCCAGCAGGGCAGGGCACAGGGCGATAACGTTTGGACAAACAACGAGTATGATTTCCCGTTTGCGGTAATGCAGTTGTTTGCAATGACAGGGCAACGCCGCTTGCTGGATTATCTGCTTGTAACCGCCGCACATTGGGCAGATATTGACGTTTGCCACTTTGACACCGACCCGCTAAAACACGGTGCGCAAATCGAACATTGCAAAGATCACGTTGTGGGCAACGTAGAAATAAGCCACGAATGGGTCGAGGGGCTGTTTGCGTATTATTACCAAACAGGCGACTCTTTCGCATATGACACGGCAATCGGCATCGGCGACAACATTATGCGGCACTTGGAGCAGCCCAAATATCACAAAGACGGCGAGATAAATGCACGCGAGACAGGCTGGGCGTTGCGGGCGTTTTCGGCACTTTACACGGAAACCAACGACCCGAAATGGCTAAAACACGCCGATTTTATAGTGGAGCATTTTGAAAAATGGCGAAACACTTACGGCGGCTGGCTTGCACCGTACACCGACCACACGGCTGTACGAGTGCCGTTTATGATAAGTGTTGCAATCGGTAGCCTTATGCGATATTATCGAATCAGCCCAAGCGAAGAAATCAAGCAAAAAATAAAAAACATGATAATCGCCGCCGCCGACGATTTACTGGAAAATGCCCGATTGCCAAACGGCTTGTTCTACTATAAAGAACTGCCCAGTTTGCGGCGTTCTGGCGGCAACACCCTTGTATTAGAGGCATTGGCGAGTGCCTACGAATTAACCCGCAACGAAAAATATTTGCAAGCAGGAATCCCCAGTTTTCGGCTGAATTTGCGGCGACAAACGGGCAATTCTGGCAAAAAACAAAAAATCCGCGACGGCGTGTTAATCGTCGGGCCAAGCGTGAAAGCCTTTGCACAGTGCTTTTATCCGCTAACTTACTATTTTTACTGGCTAAGCCAAACGAAATTATTGGCGGAAATATTGGAGATTTAACTTTAAGGGTTGCTTAATTTTGTTGAAATGGAGGTGTATTTATGAAAAAATCGGTTATTGTGGCGAAAAACGGCGGCGATTTTGCTACAGTTCAGGCGGCGGTGGATTTTTTGGGAGAAAGCGGCGGGAAAATATTTGTTAAAAGTGGGATTTATCGGGAAAAATTAAGCGTTTTGTGGGACGGCGTTTCGCTGGTGGGTGCAGATGCGATGAATACGGTGGTTTGCTATGACGATTTTGCTCGAAAAATGCACGAAGACGGCACAGAATACGGCACTTTTCGCAGTCAGACTGTTTATGTGGCGGGTAATAATTTTTATGCCGAAAATATCACGTTTGAAAACTCGGCGGGTAAAGGTGCAGATGTGGGGCAGGCTGTAGCATTTTACGGGGACGGCGACAAACACAGCTTTTTCGGTTGCGTTTTCCGTGCCCACCAAGATACGCTGTTTATGTCGCCGCACCCGCCAAAACCGCTTATTGCAGGGGCTTTTGACAAGTTGCCAACTAAAAACCGCAAAAACCCAACCGCCGTCCACCGCTCCTATTTTGAAAATTGCACCATTCAAGGCGATGTTGACTTTATTTTTGGCGGCTCGGTAAGCTATTTTCACAAATGCACAATTATCTCGAACGACTTGGGACAGGAAACCAACGGCTACATAACAGCCGCCGCCACGCCGCAGGGATTTGCGTTTGGTTACGTTTTTAACGAATGCAATCTTGTCAGCGATGCCGCCGAAAACACCGTATATTTAGGTCGCCCGTGGCGAGATTTTGCGAAAACTGTGTTTGTCAACTGCTACATGGGCAAACACATAAAAAAGGCAGGTTGGCACGATTGGGATAAATCCAGTCAACAGGCGTTTTATGCAGAATACGGCAGTTTCGGCTTGGGAGTGCCAAGTGCCGAAAATAGCGAACGGCGAGTAAAATGGTCTAAAATTTTATCGGAAAGGGAACTGCATAAATATACAGTTGAAAATGTTTTTGGCGGTTGGCTACCCGAAATGATTGTAAATGGCGAAAATTGCTGAAATTTTAGGAAATTTGCGAAAAATTCCGCAAAATCCCATAAACAAGGGAAAATTTGGCAATATCAAAATCCCAAAAACCAAAAGGAGAATAATATGACCTACAAAAACCCCATAATTCCAGGCTTTTACCCCGACCCCAGTATATGCAAAAAGGACGGCGTTTATTATTTGGTAACGTCCAGCTTTGAATTTTTTCCAGGAGTGCCGATTTTTCGGTCAACCGATTTGCTAAATTGGCGACAAATTGGACATTGCCTAACTCGCAAAAGTCAGCTAAATTTAGAGAATGTTGCGGCATCAAAAGGAATTTACGCCGCCACAATCCGCTACAACCCGCACAACGACCTATTTTACATGGTAACAACCAACACGCACGACAAGCAGAAAATCGGCAATTTTTTCGTGTACACAAGCGACCCAGCCGCCGAATGGAGCGACCCCGTTTTTGTGGCACAAGGCGGCATCGATCCCTCGCTGTTTTTTGACGAAGACGGCTCGGCACATTTTATTTCCAACGCACGTGATAGAACGGTGCATAAATCGGGCTTTTTGATGGGGCAGATTGATTTGGCAACGGGCGAATTTTTAACCGAGCCGCAACCGCTGTGGGGCGGCATTGGGCAAAATGCACCCGAGGCCCCGCATATTTACAGGGCTAACAGCTATTATTATCAGCTGATAGCCGAGGGCGGCACGGAACTTAACCACATGGTAACAATCGCCCGCAGCCGCCAACTTTACGGCACTTATGAACCTTGCCCACAAAATCCCATACTTACGCACCAAAACCAAAAGGGGCATCAAATACAAGGCACAGGGCACGCCGATTTTATAGAGGACGAAAACGGCAACTGGTGGGCAGTTTTTCTGGCATATCGGCAAACGCACCAGTATTTTCACCATTTGGGGCGCGAAACGTTTTTAGCACCCGTAGATTGGGTGGACGATTGGCCTGTTATCAACGGCGGCGAGCCGATTCAGCTGGATATGCAGGTTGGGCGGTCGCCGATTTTAGCAGAAATGCCGCCAATTCAACATTTAACGCAGGAATACGGCACTAATTTTGAATCTGATTTTAGATGGGTTTATTTGCGAAACCCTGACGAAAGTTTGTATCGCTTTACGCAAGCGGGTTTGTGGCTGACGGGCAACCAATACACCTTGTCGGACGTTGCCAACCCTGCATTTTTGGGGATTCGTCAGCCGCACTTGACAGGCTCGGCGGAGTTCACGTTCTCATTTTCCCCAAAAAACAACGAAGAGGCGGGCGTTTCAATTTTTTATAAATTTGACGCTCATATTGACATTTTTGTAAAACGGTCGCATGGGAAAATTTGCCTGTTTTTGCGGAAAGTTGTCGGCGATATTGCCCATATAGAGAGCAAAATTCCGATAGACCCGCAAAATGGGGCAGAATCGGGGAAAATTCCGACAATAACAATAAAAATTTGTGCCGAGCCGCTAAAATACGACATTTATGCAAGACTAAGCGGCGGACAATTTTTCTATTTGGGACAAGCCCTAACAAGGCACGTTTCCACCGAATCGCATGAATTGGGCTTTACGGGCGTGTTTTATGCAATTTACGCCACAAGCAACGGCACAGGAAAATGCGAAAATGCGGCATTTTTTAGGGATTGTATTATTCGCAACAAAGATTAACGAGAAAACATGATAAAATGTGAGAAAACACGATTAAACGAAAGAGGAGATTTTATGATTTTTGAAAACAGCAACATTGAATTTGAGCGGATAAACGAGCAGGTAAGCCGAAAAATTTTGGCACACAGCGGAAAAATGATGGCGGTAGAAGTCCATTTTAAGGGAAAAATGACCGATTACGGCATACACAGCCACGAACATGAGCAAATTGCATATGTTGTGAAAGGTCGGTTTGAGTTTGTTGTAGATGGCAAAAAATCCGTGGTAGTAGCGGGTGATTCAATTTACTTTGCACCAAATATCCCGCACGGCACAATTTTATTGGACAGCGAGGGCATTTTGCTAGATATATTCACGCCGCAACGAGAGGACTTTTTAGGGCAGTGAGGCGGTTTTTCTTTATAGCGTGGTCTGCGGGAATGTTCGCCTTTTTGTTTGCGTTTTTGCTGGGCTTAGGCTTTTTGCAACTGGGCGTAGCTTTGGGCGTTTTTGGCGGACTTTGCTTTCATCAGCCGCCGAAAAATGCGGCGTTAAAGGCGGTTTATTTTGCTGTAAATATTGCGGCGGCGGCGGGCTTGTGCTATGCGATTGCATGGGGTTGGGCGATTTTGCAGATTAATTTTGAGCAGTTTTTTTTGCTGCATTTGTGGGATTTAGAGCCTGTTAGTTTTGGGGTGGTTTATGGTGGGGTTTATTTTTTGGGGGAGGGTTTGTTTGGTTTGGCGAGGTTGGTAAGGGCGGAAAAAATTGATTGAATTATTTTGGTTAATGGCTGGCTGTAGTTGGGGTTGTTGTAGGGGTTTGCTTGTATCGACTTGTATCGGAATGGTAAAACGGGCGACAGGGGACGGTCGCCCCACCTGTGTACACTTGGGCTAAATCGGAACGGGAAAACAAGACATCTGTCGTCCTTGGTTGCCGATGCGGGTGGCGTTTTTGCTTGCCTGTCGGCAGACAGGTAGGGGCGAACATCCCCGTTCGCCCGTTTTCCCATTCCTACATTTCTACAACCTTACTACAAAAAATTAAACACCCTTACGGGGTCAAGGTGCAACCCCCCCACCCTTTCACCCCACCACATACTGCAACAACCTCCCACACATTTCCTCCGTGGCATAAGCACTAATCTTCGTACCATTTTCCTCAAACGATTCCGCTGTAATTTCGCAACGCTGGTGTATTAGGTGCACAATCTCGCCTTTATTGTACGGAATCAAAAATATTGCCTTTTTGCGTACCGATTTTATTACCTGCTCGCAGGCGGCGGCTAGTTTTGCCATGTTTTCGCCGCTTTTGGCGGAAATTGCTAGGTTGTAGGCTGTTTCGGCTGGCAATATTACATCTTCGGTAACGGCATCTACTTTGTTAAACGCTGTTATAATCGGCTTGTCAAAGCATTTTAGATCTTTTAGCGTGCTGTTTACCACCTGCATTTGGCTGCGATAATTTGGGTTGGCTAAATCCACAACGTGCAGTAAAATTGCGGCATATTGCAATTCTTCCAAAGTTGCCCTAAATGCTTGTATAAGATTATGCGGCAATTTATCAATAAAACCAACCGTATCAGAAAGCAACGCATTTGTGCCGCCTGGCAACTCAATTTTGCGGGTTGTTGTGTCTAGCGTGGCGAACAGCTTGTTTTCCGCTAAAACATTGGCGTTGGTAAGTGTGTTCATTAGCGTGGATTTACCCGCATTTGTGTAGCCAATAAGTGCAATAACAGGAACATTATTTTGTAACCGTTTTGCTCGTAAAATTGACCTGTTGACGGTTATTTCCTTTAGTTCGGCGGAAAGCTGCGTTAGGCGGCGTTGTATGTGCCGCCTGTCGGTTTCCAGCTTTTTTTCGCCTGGACCGCGTGTGCCTATTCCGCCGCCCTGCCGCGATAACTGCAAGCCCAATCCCGCTAACTTGGACATACGATACCGCAACTGTGCCAACTCTACTTGCATTTTGCCCTCCGCCGATATTGCCCGCTCCGCAAAAATATCCAAAATAATCATTGTGCGATCCAATATTTTCAGGTTTAGTGCCTTGTATAAAGTTTTCATCTGCGTGGCAGAAAGTTCGTCGTCGCATAAAATGCCCGTTGCACCCACAAAATTGGCTAAATTTTTTAACTCCTGCAATTTTCCTGTACCAAAATAATGCGTTGGGTGTGCTCGCTCTAAATTTTGGGTCATGTAGCCCACAACAGTTGCCCCCGATGTTTCCGCCAACATTTCCAGTTCGGTAAAATCTTCGCTGTCCACCGCTTTTACTACCTTTATCAGCAGTAAATATTCCTGTTCTTTTTCCAGTTCGTACATTTACAAATTCTCCTTGAAGAAATCTTCCAAAATTTGGATTTCTTCCTCTTCGTTTTCGCCAGTTGCCATAATTGTTACGGTGTGGTTGTTTTTGATTGCCAATCCCATAAGGGCAAACAATTTTTTTGCATCGGCAACTTCTCCTTCTCGTTCTATTGTTATGTCGCAAGCAAGCGTTTTTGCCAATTTTACCAGCTCGGCGGCTGGGCGCGCGTGCATACCTAACATATCGGTAATTGTGTAACTAAAACTTTTCATAATAAAACCTCCAAAAAATCTAATAAAAAAATTATATCATAAATTTTGCTTGACTACCACACCAAAATGTTATATAATACTTTGTGGTAAATTATAATTGTCTTGCTCAGAGAGGAGCTAGTTTTATATGGAAAATTTTAGGTTTCAAGCACGCACAGGTTTTGTTTTTGGCAAAGATGCCGAACTAGAAGTTGCGGATATGCTTAACAAATACAGTGCTAAAAAGGTTTTTATTCATTATGGCGGCGGTTCGGTGGTAAAATCTGGGCTGCTGGGCAGAGTGGAAGACAAGCTAAAAGCAGCGAACATTGCATATGTAATGCTCGGCGGCGCACAGCCGAACCCGATAGACACGCTAGTTTACGAGGGCATAGAAATATGCAAAAAGGAAAACGTAGACTTTATTTTGGCGGTCGGCGGCGGCAGCGCGATAGATTCCGCTAAAGCGATAGCTGTCGGTGCTTTGTATGACGGCGATTTTTGGGATTTCTTTGACGGAAAGCCAATAGAACGGGCGTTGCCAGTGGCGACAATTTTGACGATTCCAGCGGCGGGTAGCGAGGCATCTGATTCTATGGTTATCACAAAAACGGGCGATATTCCGCTAAAACGGGGTTCTGGCAATCATCACATTGTGCCAATGTTTTCGCTACTTAACCCAGAACTTAATTACACGTTGCCAGCATTTCAAACGGCTTGCGGCGTTGCCGATATGATGGCACACGTTATGGAACGCTATTTTTCACGCACAAAAGGGGCTGACGTTAGCGACCGCCTTTGCGAAGCAATTTTGCTAACTGCAATCGATGCCGCACCAATAGCAATAAAAAATCCAAACGATTACAACGCACGGGCAAACCTTACCTGGGCTGGCACTATTGCCCACAACGGCACTTGCGGGGTTGGTCGTGCAAGCGACTGGGCAACTCACGGGCTAGAGCATGAACTTTCCGCATTATACGATGTTGCCCACGGTGCAGGGCTTGCGACAATGTTCCCAGCCTGGATGAAATTTGTATACGAAACAGATTTAGACTTATTTGTCCAGTTTGCCACCAGAGTTTGGGGCGTAGAAAACACAGGCGACAAAAAAGCCGTCGCACTAAAGGGAATACAAGCATTAGAAGACTTTTGGTCATCGATAGGGCTGCCCGTTAATTTTGAGCAGCTAGGTGCAAAAAAAGAAGATATTGACACGCTTGTAAAAATGTTGCACATCAACAAAGGCGACAGTTTCGGCAATTTTGTTAAACTAACAATGGACGATGCCCGTAAAATATACGAACTAGCTGTGTAGCGTTATTGGGGTTTTGTTTGGGTTTTATACTCGAACAACTTAAAAACAGGCTTATGTTATAGAAATGTCGGAACGGGCAAACGGGCGACCGAGGACGGTCTCCCCTACAATATGCGTCCCCGCCCACCTGACGGCGGTCAGGTAGGGGCGACCGTCCTCGGTCGCCCG
>WRKK01000308.1 GCA_009782245.1 Defluviitaleaceae bacterium
TAGGGGCTAACCTTTTCCACTTGCTTAAGTGTACTCACTTTCGTGATAGTCGTTGAACCTTGCTATTTCTAGCCTTGGCTGCTGAAGGTCGATTGTTTGTGGAGGTTAGGTTTACACCTTGCTCCATTTTGCAACTTTTTTCTACTTTCGTAACATTCACGCTTGGGTTTGTTTATCAAATTTATCCCTACGTTGTAGTGTTGCAAACTTTACGAGTTGCCAGCAATTAAATTAGTTTTCTGTTGGATTTCCACCAACAACTTCATGCAGATTGCTCTGTCATGGAGGGCTTTAACTATTCTTTCTATACAAGGTTGCGTTTGTGTCCTTGCATAGATTTTTTGCAACAGTTTTGTTACCCATTATGCCCATTCTAAAATCCCCCTGTTTACGGCACTTAGCAACGCTCGAACAGACGAATTTACTATGTTGCGGCTAACTCCTGCACCGAAAATTATTTCATTTTGCTTATTTTCTTGATTTTCTTGGCTTTTCGCATTTTCCGAAGCCAACGAAACGCCAATATAAGTGATTGCACGCGCTTGATTTCCCTTTTCTAAAGCGTGTTGGCTGTAGTGCTTTATTTCAAATTGCAGCTGCAAATGCTCCGATAATGCCTGACAAAACGCCGCAACTATTCCGCCGCCAATACCTGCAATGCTGTTACGTTCGCCGTTTTGCTTTATTTCGGCGAAAATTTTGGTGGTTACTTTTTTGGTGGTTGGCGTAATTTGATAATTGCGTTGCTCGTGCCAAGTTATCAACTCGATTGGTGCAGCCCTGTTTATATAGGATTCTTCAAATAAATTGTAGATTTCTGTGGGCGTTAGTTCGGTTTTGGCGGAATCGGATTTTTGCGTGATAAGCCGACCAAAACTGCGTTGCAGCGGTTTTGGCAAAATTATTCCGTGGACGGTTTCCAAAATGTACGCCGCCGCCGCCGAGCCAGATTGGCTGTTTACTCGAATTATTGGGTCGTAATTTCTGCCGACATCTAGCGGATCGATTGGCAAATACGGCATTTCCCAAAAAATTGCGGTTTTGTCCAATTTTTCTGAATTTCCCATATTTTCGGATTTTTCCGATTTATCGGACTTTTCAGCAAACTCCGCACGTTTCGCCATTCCCTTGCGAATCGCATCTTGGTGCGAACCAGAAAACGCCGTATAAACCAAATCTCCAGCGTACGGATGCCGCGGATGAACAGGTAATCCAGTATATTTTGTGTAGATATCGATTGCGTTGTCTATGTTGGAAAAATCCAAATTGGGATTTATTCCATGCGAATACAAATTCATTGCAATCGTGATAATATCGGCGTTTCCTGTGCGTTCGCCGTTGCCGAACAGCGTACCTTCGACTCTGTCTGCGCCAGCCAGCAAGGAAAGCTCTGTTGCGGCGACTGCTGTACCACGGTCGTTGTGTCCGTGCAAGCTGACCGTTATGTTTTGGCGATTGTGCAAATTTTTGCACATAAATTCCACCATATCGGCGTGGACATTCGGCGTGTGCGTTTCCACCGTTATTGGCAGATTTATAATGATTTTTTGGGATTTTTGCCCATTTTCTCCGTTTTGCCAAGTTTTTATTACCTCATTGCACACCGAAACCGCAAAATCTGGCTCTGTTTGCGAAAAACATTCTGGAGAATATTCAAAAATGAACTCCGTTTCGCCATTTTCGGAATATTGTGCGGCGTATTTTTGCAAAGATTTCGCTCCTAAAACGGCTAAATCTAGCGTTTCTTGCTGAGATTTCTGAAAAACAACATCTCGGTGCAAGGGAGAAGTTGCGTTGTATAAATGCACAATCGCCCGTTTTACGCCGTCCAGAGCCGCAAACGTTTGCTGAATGAACTCATCTCGTGCTGGCGTAAGCACCTGAATTGTAACGTCCGCTGGAATCAAATCTTGCGTTATCAACGTCCGCAAAAAGTTGAACTCCGTCTCCGATGCGGACGGAAATCCCACTTCAATTTCCTTAAATCCCGTTTTTACCAAAAATTCAAAAAAATTAGTTTTTTGTTCTAAAGTCATGGGATTTTGTAGCGATTGATTGCCGTCGCGCAAGTCTACGCTGCACCAAATTGGGGCTTGCGTTAGCTGCTTGCTTGGCCAGGTTCGCTCGTTAAATTCAATTATCGGCTTTGCTTTGTATTTTTTGTAATCCATTTAAGGAACTCCGTTTCTAGTTGGTTTTATATTTTTATCTGGAAATGTTCTAAAAGTAGCTGATTGTAATGCTCTTCGGATTGCGGCGTGATGACTTCAACGTTGTTGGGCGAAAATAGCTTGATTTCACGGTTTGCGACCGATTTCCGTCCGTCTTCCGTGAAAATATGCACCATATCCATTGTGCGGAAGAACGATTCTGGGTGCTTTTCGCAGTAAAATGACGGCATTATGTAATCCAAATCAAGCTGCTCTTCCTCGGTAAAAGCGTACACCGCTGACCATTCGTGCTTTTTGCGTTCGTACAGCACATTTCCCAGGAACGGCTCTTTTTCTAGCTTGTAGACTTCGTTGCCGCGCTGCATGGGCGTATCAAAAATGAACGGTAGCGGAGTGCGTGGCACAACAGCGCCCACGCCAACATCGCAGAGGAAATCCTTACCGTTGCAGGTAACTCGCAAAACTCGGTGGCGGCGCATTGGGATTGTGGGTTCGTCGCGCAAATAGCGTGCCATGTAATCGACCACCGCAAAGCCCAGCGTTTTAAGCAACCACGCAAAAAGCCCGTTAAGTTCAAAACAATAGCCGCCACGATTGCGGATTACGATTTTTTCGTAGATGTCCGCAACTTCCAGCGAGATTGGGATATTCCGCATTATGTCAAGGTTTTCGTATGGGACGGTTTTTAGATGCTGATGTTGCAGTAGGTTTAGGGTTTGTAGGTCGTTTTTGGCTATGCCGTCAACGCCGATTCTTGTTAGGTAGGGTTTTAGTTCCATGGGTTCGCTCCTTTGGCTATTTTTTATTTATTTTTTATTTGTAGACGTTTTGTAAATCAATTTCAAGCCCATTTTGCGTTGTTAGCTTGGATTTTAGGCTTTTTGTGGGGAGTTTTTGGTTGCCGATAGTTACCGTTATTGTATCGCTGTCTTGGTAAATTTGCCAAAATTCCGTCTTGTTAGATGTGGAATAAAGTTGTTGCTTAAACTGTATTTCGCCCAATTTATTGGATTCTGACCAAACTTCAACAATCAAATCTGGGCAGCCGATAACTCGCACGCCCGTATTATTGTATAAAAACGGATTTTTCTTGAATATCATTAAATCTGGGATAACAACCGACATCATATTGAGGACATCGGAACTGTAATTTTCGGCGGACGTTTCCAAATCCGCCAAAAATCCGCCCTCTATGCGGTTGCCGAGGTACACCAAATCACAATCCTCTTTGCTAATAATTTCTTCCGTGGAAAATAAGTCAAAATATCGGCTAAGCTGGGAATATATCGAGCCCGTTAAAGCCCTGTGTTTTGGCATAGTTCCCATATCCAAAAAAGTGTAATCTGTCATAAAACCTCCTACCGCCGTTTAACGTCCGCACCATGCACCCAATTTGGGCTTGGCGGAATCGGCCCAACCATTTTGTGGGGAACATACGCCTCTTCCAGGTAGGTAATTTCGTCAGCGGAAAGCGTGATATTTACGGCGTTTATAGCGTCTTCCAAATGGGACATTTTTGTTACGCCCATAACTGGCGATGCCACAAACGGTTTGTGCAACGTCCACGCAAGAGCAATTTGGCTTGGCGAAACGCCGTGATTTTTGGCGGTTTCTGCAACACGGTCAATTATTATTTGGTCTTGCTGTTCGGTTGCTTGATATTTCTGCGTTTGCACGTTGTCCGTTTTGGTGCGTTGCGAATCCGAGTTTGTGCCGCGCGAAAGCCGCCCAGATGCAAGTGGGCTGTACGGCGTTCCTTGGATATTTTGGTCAAGGCACATGGGAATCATCTCTCGTTCCTCTTCACGATAAATTAGATTGTAATGATTTTGCACGCTGACAAATTTTGTCCAGTTGTGCTTTTCGGCGACAAATTGGGCTTTTTGCAACTGCCACGCAAACATTGAAGATGCTCCAATATAGCGAACTTTTCCCATTTTTATAACATCATGCAAAGCGGACATTGTTTCTTCGATGGGAACGTTGTAATCCCAGCGGTGCGTAACGTAAAGGTCGATGTAATCTAAACCAAGCCGTTGCAGACTGTTGTCAACCTCGTTTAATATTGCCTTGCGTGAAAGCCCTTGCGAGTTTTGCCCGTCTTTCATGCGATTGTATACTTTTGTTGCAACGACGATTTCGTCTCGTTTTGCGTATTCTTTTATGGCTCGTCCTAGAAATTCCTCGCTGCTGCCGAAAGAGTAAACGTTTGCGGTGTCGAAAAAGTTTATCCCTGCTTCGATGGCTCTTTTTATTAGGGTTCGGCTTTCGTCTTCTGGCAAAGCCCAGCCGCTAAAGCCAGATTCTGTCGAGCCGAAACTCATACAGCCTAGGCAAATGCGGGATATGTCCATTCCTGCTAATTTTGTGTAGTTCATAAAATAACCTCCTAAAGTTTTGATAGATTTATTCTACTGGAAAACTTGGGAAAGTGCAAGGGGAAATAATTTGTGTTTTAATCGCACAAAAAAATCGCTTGCTGGGCAAGCGATTCAAAGTTGCATTATTAAAATCAATTCCCGCCAACCACAAAAATATGCGCATGCCTAAAAAGTCGGTCGGCACTAGTAACCATAACCCGTTGTTCGCCAAATTCATTTTCGCCAACTAGCCAACTCCAGGTTACAACCCCGTTATTATCGGAAGTTGCCGAATTTAGCCCCCGTTCGCCTCCTGATGCCGAAAACACTTCAATATGGTATTCCGTGTTCGGAATACCGAAAAATATAAGCGTTATTTCTTCGTTTACAGCAGGGTTTTCTGGCGTAACGATAAATCTTCCAAATTCTGGAAGATTATTAGTGGATACTTCTGCGGTTGCTGGGATTGTTGGTATTGCTGGGATTGTTGGGATTGCTGGAATCGGCGGCAAGCCTTGCGTTATTACCAGCCTGTAAAAATCTGCACCCCAATGCAAAACAAAACTATAGCCAAAAGGCTCTAAAATGACGGGGCGCAGCGGCACCATTGCCGAGCCGCCTACAATTTGTGCAGGCAAGCCTAAATTGTGCGGTGTGCCGTTTACCGTGAATGTTGTGCTGCCGATTGTGATAACAACTCGGTTGGTGCTGTCTTCCAAAATAATTTGCCCGTCCCAAGATACATCAACGCCGAGTTGCTCGAATATGCCACGGACTGGTATAAAAACATTGCCGTCAATAAACATGGGCGGTTGTTCGCTAAAAATCACGTTTTGCCCGTTTATGGTTACGTTTACTCCGCTTGCTCCGCTGGCGTAAGTTGGCGTTGCGGCAAAAAACGCCGCCATAATCGCCAATGATAAGATTGCTAAAAATTTTTTCATTGTGCTACTCTCCTTTTTTTGAATTTGCTTGAATTTTTGCGTTGCCCCGCTATTTAGCTTGCCAAAACGTGTAACTGCCTTTTTCCACCGAATAATTTTGCTTGCCAATGACAACCTCGGCGGGAACGGGCGTTAGAATATCGTAACGCAATTTTCCGCTAATATACTGCCATTTTACACTTATAGTGCCGTGTTTTGTTTCAAGTTTTGCCGAAAGCCAGCCCAGCCGCTCGTCTGGCTGCGGGGCAATGCGAACCTTGGCAAAACCAGGAAAATCCTCTATTGTTTGTATACCCGCCGCAACGCTGTAGACCCAGTCAGCGACCGCACCGTAGGCGTAATGGTTAAACGAGTTCATGTCGGTGGTTTGCATATCGCCGTTGGGCTTTATGCTGTCCCAACGCTCCCAAATGGTGGTTGCGCCCTTGGTTACGGGGTACAGCCAGGACGGGTATTCTTCCCGCAACAGTAAAGTGTACGCCAAATCGGCATGACCGTATCGGCTTAAAACGTGCAATAAGTACGGAGTGCCGACAAATCCCGTTTTAAGCTGGCTGCCGTCTTGGATAATTTTTTTTGCTAAATCGTCCGCTGTTTGTTGCGGATTGTCTGAAAGGTTGAATTGCACCGCCAAAACGTGCTCGGTTTGCGTGTTGTAAGTTGGAAATTTTTCACGAAATGCTTTAATTGCGTTTTGGTGCAAATGTTCGTGTTTAACCGTTTTTTTGCCCAAAACTTTCCCCGTTTTTATGGTTATTTCCAAAGAATGCACATAAAACGCCGATGCAATAAAATCGTGCCTAGTTGTGCTGTTGTGTGCGCCGTCCTCCGATTTATCCAATGAAAGCCAGTCGCCGTAATGTGTGCCGCCTATCCACAAAAATTGCTCTTTGGTGGAAGTTTTGATAAAATGCACCCATTTGCACATACTGTCGTATTGGTTGGCTAAAATGGCTTTGTTGCCGTATGTTAGGTAGATTTGCCAGGGGCAAATTGTGGCGGCATCGCCCCAAGCGGCGCTACCTGCGGCGCCATTCATTGCATCGGGGATAACGTGCTGTACTGCCCCATTTGGCAACTGTTCCAATGCTAAATCGGCAAGCCATTTTGTAAAAAATTTTTCAACGTCAAAGTTGTAAGTTGCCGTTTTAACAAAAACCTGGGCATCGCCCGTCCAGCCAAGCCGCTCGTCTCGTTGCGGGCAATCGGTGGGAATATCCAAAAAATTGCCTTTTTGCCCCCAAACAACATTTTCAAACAAGCGATTAAGCAACGGATTAGCGGATTCTAGCCAGCCCGTGCGGTTCATATCGGAATGCACAGAAATAGCCGTAAAAATATCGGCAAGATTTTCGGTTGCCAAATTTTCGGGAAACTCGTCTAAACGGGCGTATCTAAAGCCGAAAAATGTAAATTTTGGCTTATAACTTTGCTCGCCGCCGCAGCAAACATAGGTTAAAAGGGATTTTGCACCCCGATAATTTGCGTTGTAAAAATTGCCGTCTTTATCCAAAACTTCGGCAAAGGAAACTTGTATTTTATCGCCGTTTTTGGTAGATTTTGGCAAATTTAGCTGAATGTAGCCCGTTAAATTTTGTCCAAAATCGATAACCCGTTCATTTTTGGGCGTTGTAATTATTTCGCAGGGGATTAGGCGGTCTATTTCGCAAATTTTTTCGCCCTGCTGCGGAACAAATTTTGTTTCCAGCCCCGCATATTCTTGCACAGGCTCTAATGCGGTGTTGGCGATAGTTGCATCGTAATATTCGCCGTCGTACAGTTCGCTGAAACGGACGGGACTTTCCTGTACCCGCCAAGTTGCATCGGTTTTTATGGTTTCTATGCCGTTTATTGCTATGTTTGCGATAATTCCGCAGGTTAAATTTTGGCGGGCTAATTTTTCGTCATCGTTTAGCCAACCTGGAATCGGGCTGGCGTACCAACCTTTGCCGACTGTTATGATTAGCGTGTTGTTTTCCTGCAAAAGTTCGGTAATGGTGTATTCTTGGCATTGCAAGCGTTTTGCGGAAGTCCAGCCAGGTGCTAATATGTAATCGCCTACACGGTTGCCATTAAGATACGCCTCGTAAACACCCGCCGCCGTTACGGTCATCGTAGCTTGGTTGACAATACCCACATCGGCTAGTTCAAACTTTTTTACAAAAGCTGGGCAAACATCGCCAAAATGGCGGCTTGGTTTAATCCATTTTGCATTTTTATACATTTTTATCACACTTTCTGATTCTATACTAAAACAACTTCAAAACCGTGGGCGCCTGTCTGCCGACAGGCAGGCTACCCACACCCGCAAGGGAGCGCGCCCCCACCTGCGTACATTTTTATTGAACCATTAGGGATTAGACGGACGGGCGACCTGTCTGCCGACAGGCAGGCCGAGGACGGCCGCCCCTACGGGTGGCGTTTTTGTAGGGGCGACCGTCCTCGGTCGCCCGTTTGTCCCTCCAATTTTAGCTTAAGTATACGTAAGTGGAGCGCGCCCCCTTGACCCCGCACATTTTTTGTTGGTCAGTATAAAATTAATAAAATATTTAAGCACGGCAAAATTTTTGTGCTAAAATCTCGCCCTGCTTTTATTTTAGCACAAAAATAGCGTTTTGAAAATAAAATTTATTTTTTCGGCTTTACAGTCGGCAAAAATCGTGTTAGAATGGGGAAAAAGGAGGCGTTAAAAATGGTGCAAGTAACAGGCACACATAACACCGCATTATGCTACACAAGCCAACTAGAGCCAATCGCATTAGAACAAATACAATCCGTTTGCGACCGTGAAGAGTTTGCGGGTAGCAAAATTCGCATTATGCCAGATGTTCACGCTGGCAAAGGCTGTACAATCGGCACTACAATGACAATAACCGATAAAATTGTGCCAGGAATGGTTGGCGTTGACATTGGTTGCGGAATGGAAACCGTTAAAATACAGGAAAAAAGCATCGATTACGAAAAGCTGGACACCGTAATACGCAACGAAATTCCCACAGGCTACAATATTCGGGATAATCATCACCCGCTAAACGCCAAAATAGATTTAACCGAACTTAAAATTGCCAGCGAGGTTAATCTAGCAAGGGCAAAACGTAGCATAGGCACTTTGGGCGGCGGCAACCATTTTATCGAAGTGGGGCAAGCCCAATCTGGCGATTTGTATTTGGTTGTGCATTCTGGCAGCCGCCACATCGGCTCGGAAGTAGCCGAATATTACCAAGATACCGCCTACAAAACCTTATGCGGCAACTCTAAAACACAAATAGATGCCGCAATAGCCCAGCTTAAAGCCGAAAACAAGCACAAGGAGATTGAAAGCACTATAAAATCCCTAAAACAGCTTACTAATCCCGATTTTCCCAAAGATTTAGCGTACGTATCGGACGAACTATTTGACGATTATATTCACGATATGAAAATTATCCAGCTTTTCGCCGAACTAAACCGCATTGCCATGACCGATATTATCATTGAAAAAATGGGCTTTACCGTCGCCGATCGCTTTACAACAACGCATAATTACATCGACACAAACACAATGATATTACGCAAAGGGGCTGTTTCCGCCAAAAAGGGCGAGCGGTTGCTTATTCCGATAAATATGCGCGACGGCAGCCTAATTTGTGAGGGCAACGGCAACGAAGATTGGAATAATTCCGCACCGCACGGGGCTGGCCGCATTATGAGCCGCAAACAAGCATTCCGTGAACTTTCCATGGACGATTACCAATCCGCAATGTCGGGCATTTTCACAACCTCGCTAAACGAAAACACTCTGGACGAATCGCCAATGGCGTACAAAAACATGGAAGAAATTATCGAACACATAACGCCAACCGCAAAAATTATCGACCACATACGCGCAACCTACAATTTTAAGGCAAGCGATTAAAATGACTAAAATGATTAAAAAATTTGCACATTTTTGCATTGTGTGTTAAAATTGCTGTAGCACTAAAATTTTGGCTGTTTTAGCAAGGGGAGTTGTTTAGTTTGAACGATAATAACGAAAATAACGAAATTACGTATGAACTGTACGAACCGTACGACCAATACGACCAATACGAGGCCTATAAAAAGCACTATAATTCTAGCATACTAACTAATAGGATTGTGTTTTTTGCACTAGGATTATTTGTTGGCGCAATGCTGACCTTAACAATAACCATCGCATCAACCCAAATTAGAAATTATCTTGTTTGGGGCAGTTCACTTCCGCCAGAAAATAAAATATTGGAAATTTACAACGTTTTGGACACTCATTCCATTGTACCAGTAGATAGAAACGTGCTTTTAACCAATATGTACAGAGGGCTGCTGGAGGGAGTGGACGATCCGTATAGCTACTATTTCAACAGCGAATCGTTGTCCGTTTTTATGGAACGTACCGACGGCAGTTACGTTGGCGTGGGAATGGCTGTTATTTTGGACACCGAAATTAACCGGGTGGTTATTACAACCGTATTCACAGGTGCACCCGCCGAAACAGCTGGCTTGTTGCCAGGCGACATAATAATCGCCGTGGACGACACCGACACAACAACCTACAGCACAGACGAAGTGGCATCGCTGGTGCGCGGCGTTCCCGATACGGACGTTACTTTGCGTATATTGCGCGGCGATACAATCTTAACTTTTACCATAACCCGCCGCCAAGTGCATATTCCAACCGTATCGCACAGAATTATAGACGATAATATCGGCTACTTGCGTATCGAAAGTTTTGACGGCGTTACCGTTGCCCAATTTTCGGACGCTTTTGACGACCTGCGCAGCCAAAACATCGCAGGGCTTATAATCGATGTGCGAAACAACCCTGGCGGGTTGCTAGATACCGTTATAAGTATCGGCGATATTTTACTGCCAATCGGCTCAATTATGTACTCCGAAGACAGCCAAGGCGAACGCACCGCCTATCTTTCCGAAACCGATAATATTTTGGATATTCCGCTTGTAATGCTAGTAAACGGCGGAAGTGCTAGTGCCTCGGAAGTTTTAACAGGGGCGGTTCGTGATCACGGCGTGGGCGTTGTTGTGGGCGAACAAACTTTTGGTAAAGGTGTCGTGCAGCGCTTGTTCCCGCTTTCGGACGGCAGTGCAATTCGTGCCACAGTTGCCCGTTTTTACACACCAAACGGCACAAGCATTCACGAAGACGGCATAACGCCCGACTTTATAGTTGAAGTTGACCGAGAAACCGCAATGGCGGCGGCACGGCTAACTTTGGAAGAAGACATTCAACTGCAAAAGGCGTTACAAGTGGTGCAAGGCAATATATCTACGTTTAGCATTGGGGGTTGACATATGTTCGGCAAAAATAAAAACAAAAATAAAAAAAATATATTTCTGCCGCTATTTTGCTTGATTTTTGCGGGTGCATTTTTGGTTGCTTGCGGTGCTGGCGATATGGTTTTTAGTAACATTGATGCCGTGCCAGCCGCCGCACCAGCCGCCGAATCATGGGTTGGCTTTGATATGGCAGAAACTATGCCAGAAGAGCAAGCGACTGCAACAGCTTGGGCGGCGGACGATACCGCAAATTATTCTACCGCAACATCGCCAACAAACGCAACAAACGCAACAAACATCATAGAAACACGCATGATTATACACACCGCCGATATTTCGCTAGAAGTAACCAACTTTGACGAAACTATCCCGCAAGTGGAGCAAATTATTGAAAGTTACGGCGGTTTTGTGGAAAACTCTTCGCGCGGCACAGTTGTACGCCCAGAAACGCCCGTTTGGCAAGCAAATTTTACTTTGCGTGTGCCTGTTGAGCATTTTGAAAGTGCAAACAACAGCCTACTAGCATTGGGCGAAACCACCCATTTTACAACATTCAGCGAAGATGTAACCGACCAATTTCGTGATTTAGCCACCAGGTTGCGTATCCAACAAGAAGAAGAACGCCGATTATTAGCCATAATAGCCACTACCGAAGACACCACCGAACTAATAACCCTGTATTCTCGCCTGTTTCAGGTGCAACTTGACATGGAACGCCAACGCATACGCATGACAGAAATTGACCATCTTGCAAGTTTTTCCACCATAAGCCTATTTTTAACCGAACCATGGGAAATGCCAGCCGCTGTAACTTTTGGCAACCGTATCGGCTCGGCGTTCGGCGGCTCGTGGAATTTGACTTTAACGCTAACCTTGGGGCTTGTTACTTTGCTGTTTGCCGTAATTCTGCCGCTTTTAATAGTATCTTCGCCAGTAGCGGCAATAGTAATTTTTATCCGCAAACGAGATAAAAAATTAGCCGAAAAAAATATACCCCCGCCGCCGCCCCCGCCGCCGCCACCGACTTTGCCACCAGCTTATAAATATGTTAGCTAAAAATTGCGAAAAAATTTATAGGGAATGGGCGGAATGGGTAGAACGGGCGAAATGGGCGAAATGGGCGGAATGGCTAGAACGGGCGGAATGGCTAGAACGGGCGGAATGGCTAGAACGGGCGGAATGGCTAGAACGGGCGGAATGGTTAGAACGGGCGACCGAGGACGGTCGCCC
>WRKK01000309.1 GCA_009782245.1 Defluviitaleaceae bacterium
GGACAGGACAGGACAGGACAGGACAGGACAGGACAGGACAGGCTAATTTCCCGTCTATTTTCGTTGACCCCAAAAAGCACCACGAGCAATCCAATAATCCATAGTAGCGGACGATTGTCTGCTTGTTTTATTGTTAATAAATCGGCAAAAAAGGCGGTTATAAAGGGAGTAGCAAAAAGAGCACCAACATAGCACTCTGCCGCCAAAAAAATGTAAACTAGTTAAATAGCGGTTTAAGGGCTTTCAACCTTGCCGCAATACGAAAAATACGAGAGGATTGATTAAATTGAACAAAATGATTTTAGGTGCTGTATGCACGTTGGTTGTGGTTGCGGTGATTGGCTTTGTTGTGCTGAATTTTACCAATATTATCTCGATGCCAACCGTGGAAACACGCACGGAGGTTTCCGCCGAACTGCTGACGGCTACAATACAGGAAATATCCGAACTTGCGACTTTGTCGTACAATTACAGAAATGTTATAATTTTCCAGGAGCAAGCCACAATAGGGCTGTTCGGTGCACAGCTGGGGATTCCTGGCACGGCGCGGTCGCTGATTGCCGTTTACAACGGGCAAATGCGGCTTGGAATAGACGTTGCCCGTGTAGCAATCGATGTTAGCGACACCATAATCACAATATCGCTGCCCAACGCCGAAATATTAAATCACACCGTCGACATGGATTCCATAGAGGTCTTAAACGAGGATTCTGGGCTGTTTACAAGCGTTGTCGGGATTCAAGAGTTCGCCGATCTTGTATCGGAGGAAATGGGCACTATGGAGGGGCAAGTGTTGGCAAGCCCCATGTTGAGCGAGGCGCGGACAAATGCCGAAAGCATTATCCGCGGGCTGTTGGAGGTTTTCCCTGAGATAACCGACAACTACACAATCGTCTTTAATTAGCCGAAATTTTAGACGAATTGGCAATGGATTAACGGATTTGCTAGAAAAATACAGCGGAAACGGAATAGGGGTTTCCCAAAGCCCCTATTTTCCCCTATTTTCCCCTATTGTGAAATTTTGGACTTGTTAAATCTAAATCGCTCCGCAAGGCGATTTGCGAAACTTGCTAAAAAAGTCTAGTTACAAGTTTGCTAATCCGTGATACAATTTGATAGTTAGAAGTCCAGCTTGTGAAACGGCGTTTTTCCGCCATTTTACGGCTGTGCGACAAGATTGCAAATATTTTTTCCAAAGGGGCTTGACAAAATTGTTGAAATGTGCAGTACATAACCAAAATGACAGGATAGGCGAAAATTTCGCCTGATTTTCTTGCCAAAATAAAGCCCTTAGGCAAATATTCCCTTGCTAGACGGCTATTTGCCGCCCCAACACCGAAAGGAGAACCACATGGAATCAAAACCAAACCTAACACGCCAGCCCACAACCGCCGAACTCACGCAACTTCGCAACTTTATGTGGCTGCAACAACTGCTTGCAAGCGAAGGCTATCAGCTTTTTGAGAGCCTGTTTGCCGACTTTGCGGCGATTCGTGCCGATAAAGGCGATTCCCATGCGATGGACTGGATTCGCCCACAACTGGAATCGCTTTTGCAAGAACAACCGCAACAGCCGCAAAATAGCGATTTTGGCGTTTTTTACGAAATACTGAAAATGCTGAAAAATGCCAAAACAGGCGAAACGGACGAATTTGCCGTAAAAAAACCGCCCAAATCCACGCCAAACTACCTATTACAAATCCGCAACCTGCAAAATCGTTGGAACGCCCACCTTTTCGCAGATGACATAGAAAGCCTAAACAAACTGCGTCAAGTCGGCGAACTCCGCATTTTAATCACTGGCACAATGTCGGTCGGCAAATCCACGCTAATCAACGCACTAATCGGCGAAAAAGCCGCCAAAACCGCCGCCGAGGCACTAACGGCGGAAATCGGCTACTTTGAAAGCCTTGCTAAACCGTTCAAAACGTGGATACAACCGCAAAAGGCAATCACAATCATCGACACGCCAGGCGTAAACGCCGCCCTAAATCCCGAACACGGCGAAATCACGCGCACCGCCCTGCACGGCAAAAAAGCGGAGATTTACGACAAAGTTATCTACATTTTCAGTGCCGACAAACTCGGCACAGAGGACGAAATGGCACATCTGCAATATGTCGCCGAAAACGTCCCAAAACATAAGCTGATTTTCGTGCTAAACAAGGTTGACAAATTTAACATGGACACCGATTCCGTTGAGGACAGCCTGGCAAAATTGCGGGCAGATTTGCAAAACCTCGGCTACACTTATCCGCAGATTTATCCCATTTCGGCGCGGTTTGCCCTGCTGCTAAAAACCGCTCCGCAGGAATTGTCCAACAAAGAAGTGCGTGATTTGGCTGAATACACGGAAATATTCGGCGAAAAGGAGTACAATTTGTCCAAATTTTACCCAAATTCTGCCCAAAATGCGGCAACTGATTTAATGGCGGCTAGGCTGGAAAAATTGCTGTTTCCGCACGAGCGTTCCGCTGTTTTGGCACGGAAATGTGGGATTTTTGGACTGGAAGAAATTTTATTTGGAGGATTAGAAGAAAGGATTTAATCTAATGGAGAATGAAAACACCGCACCACAGGCAGAAAACGCACTAAATATGTACATCGAAATCGTTTCGCCAATGGGCAGCGATATTTTCGCTATCGGCAAAATCGGTAGCGGCACGGTAAAACTTGGCGACCAAGTTAGTATTGTCAACCAAAACGCCACATTTTGCAAACACTTCACGGTTGCCTTTATCACGCACTTTGACGAGGGATTTATCAATGCCAGCATGACCAAGCCGAAAAAGATTTTGAAAGACACCCTGAAAAACGCCATGTCTGAAAATGCTGTGTCGCAAGAATCCGCACACGAAAACTCCGAAGTTGGAGTGCTTTTGAAAGGCTGGTTTGGCAAACCTGTAAAAGACGATTTGTTTTTGGTCAACCGCACGGAATATGAGACGGAAAATCCAGTTGAAACCACAGAACAAAAGCCAAAGGCAAAAACCAAAGTAAAGAATTTATTAGGCGAGTTAGCGATATACGGCATAGTATTTGCACTTGTTTTCGCTTTTGTGTCGAATATTATTAACATTATCAGAGGCGGTTTCTTTGGAGTTGATATTGAACCAGGGTTTTTTAGTGAGGCGGCGGGAGATGTGGGGGGAGTCGAAAGTTTGGTGGTAGGTCTGTTGTTTGGAGCGGCAAGCGATACTGCTACGTTGGTTGGGGGAGTAATTGGAATAATCGTAGGTATAATATTTTTTATTCGCACGAAAGGGGATTGAATATAATGGAAACTAAACAAACTCCGCCACAGGCGGCAAACGCACTAAATATGTACATCGAAACCATCTCGCCGATGGGCAACAACATTTTCGTAATAGGCAAAATCGGTAGCGGCACGATAAAACTAAACGACCACGTTAGCATTGTCAACCAAAACGCCACATTCTGCAAAAATTTCACGGTTGCCTTTATCATGCACTTTGACGAGGGATTTATTAGTGCCAACAAAAGCAACTTGGCGAACATTTTGGGCAATATCACGCTTGGAAATGTTGCACCGCACGAGTTTGCACACGAAAACGCCGAAGTTGGGCTGATTTTGCATGGCTCGCTTGGCGATTTTATTGACGGCGACTATTTTTTGGTCAGCCGTGCGGAACACGAGGCGGCACAATCCGCCAAATTAGCGGAAAATGCGGAAGATAACGCTCTACGCATACTAATAACAGGCACAATGTCCGCAGGCAAATCCACGTTAATCAACGCAATAATCGGCAGAAAACCCGAAAACGACACCGACAAAACCGCCGCTGGCACAGGTGCTGAATCCAAAACCGCCGAACTCGCCTACTTTACCAACTCGCCGAAACCGTTCAAAACGTGGATAAAACCCAAAACCGCCGTTACAATAATCGACACGCCAGGCGTAAACACCGCAAGAAAACCCGAACACGCCGAAATCACTCGCAGCGCCATTTGCGGCGAAAACGCCGTCCCCTACGACAAACTAATCTACCTGTTCAACGCCGACAGGCTCGGCACGGACGACGAAATGGAACATCTGCACTTTGTCGCCGAAAACGTCCCAAAAGAGAAAACGCTGTTTGTGCTGAACAAAGTGGACGGCTTTCACGCCGAAGACGATTCTATCAGGGAAAGTTTGCAGCGACTGCACGAGGATTTGCGTCAGCTAGACTACAAAATCCCGCGCGTGTTGCCCATTTCCGCCCATTTTGCACTGCTACTAAAACTCAACCGTGCCAAAAAAACGTTTACCAAAAAGGAACACCGAGATTATCTGCGTTACAAAGCCATGTTCAACGAAAACGAGTACAATTTGACCGATTATTACCACAGAAACGACCGCATTACAACAAAAGTCGCCAACAAAATGGTAAATGTCGGGCTAGAAAAATTCCTGTTCCGCCACAAGTCGATTGAGCTTTTAGCCCACAAATGCGGCATTTTGGGACTGGAAGAAATATTATTTGGAGGACACAAAAAATGACAAAAGTAGAAATCACGTACAATCCGTACAAACTGGAAACCGCCGTGAAAATTGACGGCAAAATTTTAACGGAAGACAGCGAAAAAGGCGGCAAAATGGCAAAACGTTGGACTGACGGCAGCCGCCTGCAAGAATGGATTGAAGAGTTGCCCGACTTTCTGCAAGCCGAATACGGCGCGGACGGCGAGTTTTCGCTGAAATTTAACGGCACTTTGCAGGATTTTGACGATGTGAAAGACGTTATCCAAAACGCCCAAAATGTCAACATTGCAATAGAAGAGGGCAAACACACCAAAGTGGAAATCGCCGAAAAGGAGCAGAAAATCAAGGAGGCGTTCGACCAGATACAGCGGTCAAAATTTGAGGAATTAAAAACGCCCGACATAACCGAGGCGTTCAAAAAAGCGTTAAGCAGCGAGATTGACATCTGCGTGGTTGCGACAATGTCGGCTGGCAAATCCACGCTGATAAACGCCATTTTGGGCGAAAAACTCATGCCCAGCGCCGCCGAGGCTTGCACCGCCATTATCACACGCCTGAAAAATGCAACGGACGAGGAAAATAAGCCGTTTTCTGCAAAAGTTTTTGACGAAAACGATAAAGAAATGGAATCGCTACCGTTGCTGGATTTGACAGCCATGCAACGGCTGAACTCCAACGAAAAAATTTCGGAAATCCACGCAGAGGGCAATATTCCCATTGTTTCGTCCAAGGAAATGCAGTTGATTTTAATCGACACGCCAGGCCCGACAAACGCCCGCAATCCCGCCCACAAAAAGGTTTTCTTTGATATGATGGATAAATCGTCAAAACCGCTGTTGCTGTTTTTGATGGATCCGCAATACGAATCCGAGGACAATTACAGGCTGTTGCAAAGTATCGCCGAACGCATGAAATCGGGCGGAAAGCAGTCCAAAGACCGCTTTATTTTCGCCGTCAATAAACTGGATTCGCTCGATCCCGACACGGACAGCCCCGACAGATTTTTAGACAGAGTGCGGTCGTATATCGAGACGGCGGACATCAAGAATCCCAGTGTTTTTGGGATTGCGGCAATGCCTGCAATGAATATTCGTCTAATGACAAAAGGTGCGGACATCGGCAAAAACGCCGTCCGAACCACAAAATACAGCATTGAAACGCTAAATGACGAAGACGCACTCCATTTTGAAAAATACGCACCCCTGCCGCCCAGTCTACGAGCCGAAATCAACGACCTTTTGGCGCAAGAGCAAGCACGCGACGACTCGATACAAAACGAGCAGACGGCACTCGTCCACACGGGCATAACTTCCATTGAGGCGGCGATTCGGCAATATGTGGAAAAATACGCCAAAACCGCCAAAATGACAACCCTTGTGAACACGTTCATGGGCAAATTGAACGGTGCATTGGACATGGAGAAAATAAAAAACGAAATCGCCACCAACGAAAAAGAGCGAGAAAAATACGTCAAGCAAATTGACGGTATCAACAAAAATTTAGCGGACGGCGACCAAGCAAAAGCCTTTTCAACAGCCATCGACAAAGCCCTGCAAGATGCGAAAAACGACACCTCTCGCATAGTTGACCGCATTGTTAAACGTTTTGAGAACGATTTGACGAAAATCACCGACCAATATCGTGGAAAAGAGTTGACAATCAACGAGGCGGACAGAGTTCAAATAAAATTGGAGCGAACCGCCATGAAGATTGAGCCGCAATTTGAGTCCGAACTGGACACGGGCGTTCGCCAAAGCCTTGTAAAAACGGGCAACGAGTTATTGGAGCAATACAAAGAGCGGCTAAAATCCCTGTTAAAAGGGTTGGGCAAGATTGAAGATATTTCGGTAAACCCGCTAAAACTCATGGGCGGTGCGATTGATTTTGACCTTGATGTTGACGATATTGTGTCCACACGGGACGTGCAAGTGCAAAAGGAACGCCAAGAATCGTACACGGTCAAGACGGGCAAATGGTACAATCCGTTTTCGTGGGGAAGAACGGAAACACGGTACAGGACGGTAAAATACACCACAACCGAAAAAGAGGAATTTGTAAAGGGAGAGGACATAGTAGTTGAATTTTCGGTGTCCGTTCAAAGTTGGCTAAATAAGAATCGGGACGATGCCGCAAAATACGCCAACGAAGAATCCCAGCATATAGTAAAACAATTCCGCCAAAAATTTACCGATTTGGACAACGTACTCAAAGAAAAAATGAAAGATTTAGAGGCGGCTACCAAAAAGGAGAACCAAACCGCCGAAAAAGTTGCGGCAATGCAAAAGAATTTGGACGAGTTGCAGGACATTAAAAATAAAGTAGAATCCATTTTGGAGATTTAACTTTTAACTTTTGGAACGGTCAAACGGGCAGGTAGGGGCGGATATTACCTGCCCGCAGCAGGCGGGTCCGCCCGTGCCGCTCCACCCCCGCAAAATAAACGGATAACACGCACCGCCAAGTTAAAATTCCAATTTTCCGCTGTTTGTGGTATAATGGTAAAAAACACGAGAGGAGCATGACAATGTACGAAATATTGAAAAATCCGCAGGAAATGACCAGAGCGGAAGTTGAAGAAAAATATAACGGCAAGTGGCTATTCATAATCAAGGTAAATGGCAACCCGTTTGAGCCTTATGTGAATGAAATTCCCGTTGTGGTGGCAGACGAAGAGTGGGAGGGCGATGAGGACGGCATATACGATAAATATTACAACGACCCAAACATAAAAGTAGTATCATGTTTGTCGCTATTGCCGCAACAGCCGCACAATTTGTTCGGTTTTTGGGAGGTGCCTGCTGATGACTGCGATTAACTACGCAAACAAAATTTCCGTGGAAACTAAGGACAATCAGGCGTTTATCGTTTTACATTCAATAGACAATAGCCGCCAACCCGTGAAAGAACTGAGATTTTTGCTAGATACGGGGGCGTTTATCACAACTATGCAAAAGGAAATGGCAATAAAACACGGTTTCAAAGTAACCGTGCCTAACGCCATTGAAATCGGCGGATTTGGCGGAAGTAAAATCTTTTGCGACTTGCGGGTTATTCCCACGCTGATTTTTTGCGGCTACAAAATGCAAGATGTAATTATCGCCACGCCAACCGCCGATAAACTCCCCATTACTGAAGTTGTCGGCATGAACATTTTGGAAAATTTCCAATTTGGCGTTGATTTCGCATTATGCGAATTGTACGCAAACGCCCGAGGTCGCTACATCAGCCAAAAACCAAAATATCAATGCGGCGAAGTTAGCTTAATGGACGTTGCGGGGGGTTAAGGGAGTAAAAAATGGGAAAACTATTCTACGAGTTGGAATCAATACCCGCCGACATTACGGCGGCAGAATACGAGGCTATGTTGCTAAAATTTTATGACTCGCAGCCTGTAAATAAGGTCTATCGGGATATTCACAGGTTCAACCTGGCGGTCTTGGATAGGACAAAGCAAGACATCTTTTTGAAAATTGCCAAAAATTTCTTTGGCGAAGGCCCCAACCAACGAGATTTAACATCGTTGCTGAATAAACAAAATTAACAAAATACAGGAGGAACGAAAGTGAAAAAAGTAGAAATAACGTATAATCCGTACAAGCTGGAAACGACCGTGCTAATTGACGGCAAACAGCTAAAAGAAAACAGCGAAATCCGCTCGAGGAGCCAAAGCGGCAACCGCTTGCAAGAATGGGTGGAAGACCTGCCGGCGCTGCTCGTCCGTGAAACGAACGAACGCCAGTTTGAAGTGGATTTTCGGGGTACGGAACAGGATTTTGAGGATTTGACATTCGTCCTGACGCAAGCCGTCAAGGACGGGATTTTGAATGCCAAAATAAACGGCGAATACAAGGCAATAGAAATCGCCGAAAAAGAGCAGAAAATCAAGGAAGTTTTTGCGGAAATCAACGCTGACGATTTTCCGTTCGAGGAACTGAGGTCTAAGGATATGACCGAGGCGTTCAACAAGGCACTCAACAGCGAGATTGACATCTGCGTGGTGGCGACAATGTCGGCGGGCAAATCCACGCTGATAAACGCCATTTTGGGCGAAAAAATCATGCCCAGCGCCGCCGAGGCCTGCACCGCCATTATCACACGGCTGAAAAATACAACCGATGCCAATATCCCGTTTTCCGCCAAAATCTACAACGAGGCGGGTAACGAAATCGAATCTCACGCCGAACTCGATTTGGAAACGATGCAACGGCTGAACCAAGACAAAAATGTCTCGGAAATCCGTGCGGAGGGCAATATTCCAATCGTCTCCTCCAAGGAAATGAAACTGATTTTAATCGACACGCCAGGCCCGACAAACGCCCGTAATCCCGACCACAAAAAGGTTTTTTACGAAATGTTGAGCAAATCCTCAAAACCGCTCCTGCTCTTTCTCATGGACGCACAATACGAATCCGAAGACACATTTAACTTGCTGAAAAATATTGCGGCGACCATGAAAGAGGGCGGCAAACAGTCCAAAGACCGCTTTATTTTCGCCGTTAATAAATTGGATTCGCTCGATCCCGATGTGGACAAACCGCAAGGTTTTCTCGCCCGAGTGTGTAGCTACATCGAAGATGCGGACATCAAAAACCCCCATGTTTTCGGCGTTGCGGCACAGCCCGCTATGAATATCCGTCTCATGGAAAAAGGCAAGGAAATCAGCAAAAGTGCCGCCCGTGAGGCACGTGCCAACATTGAAAAATTAAATGACGAGCCAGACCTGCATTTTGAAAAATATGCGCCGCTACCAGCCAGCCTGCGCGGCGAAATCAACGGCAAACTTGATAAAGCCCGTGCGGAAGACGATTCGCTAAATAATCCGCAAACGGCGCTGATTCACACGGGCATAACGTCCATAGAGGCGGCAATCCGCCAATATGTGGAAAAATACGCAAAAACCGCCAAAATCAAAACGCTAGTCGCCACTTTCATGGGCAAATTAGAGGGCAGGTTGGACGAAGAAAACATGAAAAACAACATACTTTCCAACAAAGACAAGCGGGACGAGTACAAGCGGCAAATTGACGTAATCAACAAAAATTTGGCGGACGGCAAGCAAGCAAAACAGTTCCAAAACGCCATTGACGATGCCCTGAAAAACGCCAAAAGCGACATGGCAAGCACCGTTGACGCAATCGCCCAAGGTTTCGAGCGGCAAATAACAAAATATTCCGACCAGTACAGCGGCAAGGAATTGACTATTTCAAGGGCAGAGCGAGTGCGGACACGCCTAGAAAAATACGCCGAGAAAATAACGCCCGAATTTCAGAGCAAATTGGACGCAGGAATCCGAGAAAATTTGATAGAAATCTGCAACGAATTGCTAAAACAATACCGAAACAAATTGGCGACCTTGGCGGAGGGGCTTGGAGATTTGGACGCATTGGAGATAAACCCGCTAAAACTAATGGGCGGCGGCTTTGATTTTGACATTGACGTGGAAGATTTTGTGGAAACTCGGACGGAAAGAATTGTAGTTGGCGAAGAATGGGTTGAAAATCGGGATAGAATGTTCTTCCAATTTTGGAAACCCAAAGGTCATTATCGTGATAAAATCGAGACGAAAACGGAGAACTACGTGGACGGCTCGAGCCTAATCGAGGAATTTACAACGCCCATTCAAGAATGGTTGCTCAACAACCGCAACGCCGCCCTCGAATACGCTGGCAAGGAATCGCAAGCAATCGTTGCCCTTTTCCGCAAGGAATTTGACCGCCTAGACGCTGTTCTCAACCAAAAAATGCTAGAATTGGAAGACGTAATCCGTGAAGATTACCAAACCGCCGAGAAAATCGAAGAATTGCAGGAGAATTTGAAAATTTTGCAAGCCATCAAAAATAAAGTGGAGTCCATTTTGGACATTTAACGTTTGGCGTTTACGCTAGAAAACAGGAGGAAAAATTATGACAGTTAGCAACCGTTTTAGGGAAGAAGTACAAAACAACAATATCGCCGCCGTGCGAATAATGCTGAAAGATAGCATTTTGACAGACCCGAGTTTGACGAAATTTAATGCCATGTTTGATTTGGCAAAAAATATGTCGGGCTTGTTTGACCCGCACGAGGATCGTGGCGAGCCGCTCAAAGAGGATAAATCGGAGTGGACGAAAGATTACGGCGACCTGCTAAAATCGCAGATTGTGCCGAATTTCTCCAAGGAGCGTTTGGAGCATTTGAAAAAAGTGGTGCAACATCTTTATCCTGATTTGGCGAAAGCACCGCCAAAACCCGTGCAACCAACGCAACCCGCACAGCCCACGCAATCGCAATCGCAACAACAACCGCAACCGCAACGCCAAACTCAACGCCAAACGCAACCACAACAGCCACAGCCACAGCCACAGCAACCAACGCAACCACAGCAACCAAAAGTCGGACTTACTTATGAAGAAATTCGGCAACGGGATTTGGAACGAGATTCGGGAAAAAACTATCAGAGGGGACAAAGTCCAGCTCCCCCTTTCTTAGCAAACTTGACAACCTCGGCAAAACCGCCAAGACTAAGCTACGAGGAAGAACGGGCGATTGACGAGCAAGAGGGCAGATTGGTAACGTACACGATGGAGGGCGCGGCGGCAGGTGCGGTTGTCGGGGCGCTGGCGGGTGCGGCGATTGGCGGCGTTGTGGCGACTGCGGTTGTGCCAGCGACATTGGCAATCGGCGGCGCAATCGGCTTGGTCGGCGGTGCAATGGTCGGCTCGACCGTGCAAACGGACGATGCGGCACGGCTGGAGCAACAAGCCGCCGAAAAAATAGCGGAACTACGGCAAATTTTAGCCGAATTGGAAGACATTTATAGGAGGAAAAATTATGGAAGTTTCTAAATCATTCAAAGATGCGGTAAGCAAGAATGACGTGAGCAAAGTGCGAATAATGCTGAAAGATAGCCTGTTTACAGACCCTAGCTTTGGCAAATTTAATGCCATGTTTGCGTTGGCGAAAAATATGTCGGGTTTGTTTGACCCGCACGAGGATCGTGGCGAGCCGTTTAAGCCGCAATCGGAGTGGACGAAAGATTACGGCGACTTGTTAAAATCGCAGATTGTGCCGAATTTTTCGCACGAGCGGCTTGACCATTTGAAAAAAGTGGTGCAACATCTGTATCCCGACTTGGCGAAACCCAAGCCACAAGCCGCCCCAAAACCGACCACCACGCAATCACGAGCCACATCGCAACCCACGCAATCGCAATCGCAATCACAATCGACAATGTCCTACGAAGAAATACGCGCGCGAGACGAGCGAGAGGGCAGGGTTGCGAATCGTGCGGCAGAGGGTGCGGTTGCAGGTGCGGTCGTTGGCGGCGTGGCAGGTGCGGTTGTCGGCGTGGCGGCATCTAGCACGGTTATTGTGCCTTTGGCAATCGGCGTTGTGATAGGTGCAGTCGGCGGCGGGTTTGTCGGCTCTAATATGAGGAAGTAGGATTTGACTTTTTGGGGAAAATCGGCGTTTGTGGGGTTCGTAGGGGCGACCGTCCTCGGTCGCCCGTCCCTCGCAAAATGGCGAAATATTGGCGATTTTCTGCCGTTTGCCCCAAAATCAACGTTTGCGTGTTTCGT
>WRKK01000310.1 GCA_009782245.1 Defluviitaleaceae bacterium
GCAACAATAGCGTTTATACTGTCAATAACCTTGCAACAGTTGCCAAAAGCACGGTTGTATTCGTCGTACGATTTTGTGTCGTCAAAATAGCCGAGGTCGAGTTCGGTGGTTTTTTGCAGAAATTCATTGACAATTTGCACGTAAATTTTTTCGCTAGAGACTCTGTCGTATATGGAAAATAAGATTGTGGCGAAACGGATTAGCAAGAACGGCACGGTAAAAAATACTGTAACACGTACAATTTCGGCAAAATCCCCTAAAATAATGGCATCTAGCATATACATGGGCATAAGCACAGTAAGAAAAACCTGCACACTGCCCAGTATTGCAACAAAAATCCGCAGGAAAAGCAGAAGTTTGTTGTAGCGGAAAACTCGTTTAAGTAGAAATAGGTTGTTTGTTAATGTTCTTTTTATGTTTATTGGCTTGTCCTCGCTAAAATTGTGGCTGGGCGGAGAGCGGCGTTGGCTTTATTTGCCCAACCTAATATTAGTTGCGCATACGGCTGGTTATATCGCTGTTAAACGATTTTCTTCAGCCGCACATCAATACATATCAATCTGGATTATGGCAAGCAAAATTAATAGTACCCGATAAATTAGAAGTTTCACAAGTGCCAGAGCATACCATGTTAAAGTTGAGCCTATCGTTGAAACGAGTTGGTGTAGGGCAAGTAGCGTTAAAATTAACGTTGGTTTTGTTTTTGGAAATCAAGCAACTTTGTGCAACAGGGCAAACAATATTGGCTTGCAGTCCATTTCGCCTTAACAGGGGGATAATTTCAAAGTTCACAATTTACCTCGTGCTTTCTAGCGTTGTTAAACGCAACAGGTTTTGGCGACAAAAATCTAATCCCTAATCAGCCGCACACACGCCATTTGTTATGCTGGCGTTGAAAAACGAGCCGTCTTCCAAGCAACCGCAAACAGCGTTAAGCGATTTTACAGCTGGCGTTATTGGACAAGACGGATTTGTGCTGCGGAAGTTTCTTTTTTGTTGAGCAAGCCAAAGTTGGAAACAACCGCTTGCACAAACAACGTTCGTGGTTCTGCTTGGGCCTTTCACGAATTGCCCATTTGAGATAATTTCAAAATTCATAATGTCCTCCTTAACAGCCGCCGTTTATTATGATTCCAGGTGGTAAGTTGTCGGCGGAACATTCAAAATTGGCAAAGTCGCAAACAGCGTTTATTACTGGTCTTCCGCCAGGAGTTGCCCTTGTGTTTGGGCAAGCTGTGTTTAGTTGCAATCTCCGCGAAAATTGCGATACAGAACAATCCACGGCACAAACTAGGTTTAGCCGCAAGCCGCTGGCGATAAAGTCTCTTAATGAAATAATTTCAAAGTTCATAATTCCCTCGTTTTCTAGCGGTTTAACGCAATGAAGTTTCGCAATTTCACGAAACATTTACGTAAAATTGCGAAACCAATACATAATTTTAAGGCAAATCGTTAATTTCTGCTTGTTCTTGTTTCAACACGGCTGTTTGGGCGGTTTTGGGGATATTTTCAAAAGTGGACAACTTAAAATTATCCAAGAAAGCCACAATTAGCCTTGTTTCATATTCCATAATGTTTCCTAAAAAATTACGCCGTCTTTCTCTAGTTTCCGCAGGTTGTCAATGCAATGCTGAATGCCGTCAAACTGCGAAAATTTCTCGGAACATTCGTATTCCACGATGTGCCACTTGATATTAGGCTGATGTTCACGGCACAACTTGAAGTATTTGCCCCAATCGATGTCGTCTTCGCCAATCATTGTGGCGTGTCCAGTTTTTAGCGAAAACGGCTTGTGGTGCAGAGTTCTGGCTCTGCCAGGGTAGCGGATAATTGGATCGTAAACGTCTGTATCTGGGCCAGCCGTCCAAGCGTTGCCGTTGTCCATTTGCAAGCCGATGCAAGCATCCGTGTTATCGAAGAAATAATGAATCGGCAAACCGCCCTCTAAATCTTGAAATTCGCCGCCGTGATTGTGGTAGGCAAGGTTCATTCCGTACGGAGCGAGTTTTTTCGCAATCTCGTTGAATTTTTTTGCGGTTTCTAGCCAAGCGGCTTTGCTGTTGGTGCATTCGTCGGGCAAGCCTGGCACGACAATTTCGTTGTTGCCCAAAATTTTGTTGTAGGTAATTGTGGCAATAAGGCGGTCGTTTTGCACATAGTGCCACGGAGTATGCCAACCACAGCAAACAAGCCCTGTGTCATCAAGGGCGGCACGGAGTTCTTGGGCGGTGTGATTAAACTCCCAAAAAAACTCAACGGCATCATAGCCCATCGCCTTAACTTTGCGGAGCGTTCCCCACAAATCTTTCGCCAGTTCGTCCCGAACGGAGAATAATTCTACTCCAAATTTTAACATTTTATCTAACTCCTGTCAATATAAAATTGAAATTTTTGGTAATTTTGCACAAATTTGTGAATATCGTTGGCTGCAATGATTTTTGTGCCGAAGTTCCTGCTATTATAATATCACAAAATTTGGGTAAAGTAAAAAGTTTTTTGCTTTCATTAAAAATTCTACCAACCCTACAAATCCGCCAAAAACCCTGTTGGCGAAACAACAAACCCCTCCACAGGATAATGTTTCATATTCCCAGTTATCAATTTTGCACCAAAATATACCGCAACATCATAAAAACAGCGGTCTTTTTCGTCTATCATTGGGAAAGTGCTTTTGGGCGGCTCGTGCAGCAAGCCGTATTCTATTACTACAGCAAGAAAGTTTTTGCGGTCTTCTTTCGAAAAGTTAAAATGCGGTCTTGCTAATACTTTTTGGTATTCATTCAAAATTTCAGCATTATAGCAAGCCGTTAATTGCAAATTTTTAATCATATCCACAATTTTCGCAGGATTACCGTTGGGCGACTTAAACCCTGATACAATCACATTTGTATCAACAACAACGTTACCCATGAATAGTTACCGCCCAACCATTTTGACGTTCTTCTATTTCCATGTCTAGCTCATCTGCCCATAGTTGCTCGACTGGTAATAGTTTTGTCTGGTCTTCAAATAATGCCGATTTTGCCCGCAATTCTCTTAACAATGTCTCTTTTTCTTGGTTTTCCGCTCTAGCAAGTGCTATTTCGGCGTTTATTTCGTCCATTGTCATCTCCGAACTGCCGTCTAGTTCGGCTTGTTTCCTCATGGTTTCTAAAGATTTTGCGAAGTTTTCCATTGTGTCGCTACTTTTTGGCTCTTTTAGACTTTCACGAATTGTTTTTTTTCGTGGTAAAGGTTGCCGATTCTGCACAGTTGCACCCTCGAAGAGCATTTCTCTTGTTTGCACGGCTTTTTTTATTAAAATATTTACTGCTGAATCCGCATTTAAGCCGATTCCCTCGCATAATTTGCTGAACTCATTGTGCGTGGTTTCGTCCACTTTTACTACTAGTTCTGTCATTGCCATAAAAAATCCCTCCTAAAAAATAATGTTACTTCTTTTGCGTTGCTTGCGAAATTTTCACTATATATTTGCCTTTACGCAAAGCAACGTTCATAAAAAGTATTCCAATAAACATTCCTGCCATATAAGCAAAAACAAAATATGCAGGATTAAATTGTCCAAAATAAAATATCAGTGTAATCACAAAATAAATCGCCATTATTGCTACACAACCACCACCAATAATCCTTTTCACGGCGGATTTATCCGTAATTATAACGTCTTTTCTGTCGTATTTATCGATACCACTAACAAACAAAAACCAAACAGCGACTATAATAGCAAAGTTTATCAACATTGTTATCCAATCAATCATATTATTTCCTCCTAATTAAAAATAATTTTCCGCAAACCCACAGCAACCCATTTCTCAAGCCAACAACCGCAAATCAATATTAACGCCCTTTTGCGTTACAAGCACATTCTGCAAATTTTGCGGCGGCAATTTATTTTTGCCAAGCCAACATTCAACCTCGTTAGAATTTTGCGTAAAATACCAATGCTCCGTGGTTTCGCCTGTAGAGTACGTTTCACGCTTTAACGTGCGTTCCGCCGATAGGTTTGATTTTGACCAAACTTCCACAATCAAATCTGGAAAACCTGCCACTTTTTCCGTGTTGCCGCTTAACTGAAACGGATTATCCCGAAAAAACATAATATCTGGTACAAAAGCGTTAAATTCGTCCAAATCTTCGCTAGAAACCTCATTTGCGGCTATAAGAGAATATTTACTTGCAATATCCGTGCTAAAACTGTAGCATAATCCTTTATCCTCTTTTTTTAGCAAAACATCTTTTTCGAACAAAAATGGAACTAACCTCGCAAAAACAAAGCTGGTCAGCTGGCTGTGCCGCTCTTTTGGTTGCGACATTTCCACGGCGTACGCAATCATTATGGAAAAACCCCTCTCAAATCAATAGCAAAGCCATCTTTAGTATGCACAACTTCTCGCAAATCCAGCGCCGCTTGCTTTTCTTCGCCAATATACCGCTCAAAAATGGGAGAATCTTGCGTAATATACCATTGTTCGGTGGTTGCCGCTGTTGCGTATAAGTTTTTTTTGAAGTGGATTTCACGCTCATAGTTGGAATCTGACCAAATTTCCACAATCAAATCTGGAAACCCTGCAACTCTTACGCCATTTTTGGAAAAAATCACTTTTTCCTTGGAAAGCAACATAATATCAGGCGTAATCACACTTAACTGCGTTATAACATTATCCACAAAATGCTTTGTATCGGCTATTTCAGCAGTGTTTACAAGGTAATTACAATTATCTTCAGCGTGGCGTTTGCCGTAATACGTCAAATCGCAATCTTCTCTCATTATTTTTTTATCACGTAAGCCAAGGTTAATTAGCTGAACAGCAATCCCCATACTTATATCTCTGTGCAATTCCGTCGTTCCCATTCCCATGAAAACCAAATCCATAAAATCCCTCCTAAAAATATGCGAAAAATCCCCCAAAAACCCACAAGAGCGAATTTCCCCAAAAATCCCGAAAAATCCGCCCTTGCCAATTCCTACAAAATCGTCTTCTTAGTTACAATAACAGGATTATCACTGCTACCAATAATCTGCACGCCGTCATTCAGCACAACTTCCTTGTCCAAAATTGCGTTGTCAACCACGCAATTATTGCCAATCCGACAGCCGTCCATTATTATTGCGTTCGTGATGTTAGAGTTTTCGCCAACGAAAACCTTGCGAAACAGCACAGAATGCTCCACGTTGCCGTTGAGAATTGTGCCGCTGCCTGCCAAACTGTTTTTCACGTTCGCGCCAAAATTATACTTGGCTGGCGGCTCGTCCTTTGGCTTGGTTTGCGTAAACGGATATTTGCGGCTGAATAAATTGCGAATATCACTGTGCAAAAAGTCCATGTTTGTGTCGTAGTAGGCTTTTGTGCTGTTTAACGTCCGCCAATATCCCTCGTGGCGATAGCCGTAAATCCGCAACCGCTTGCGATACCGCATGAAAATATCCTGCGCCAAATCGTATCGACCCTCCGCACTAATCGATTTCAGCAAGTCAATCAGCAGCTTCCGAGAAATCACATACAATCCCAGCGAGATAAATTTCGATTGCGGTTCAAGCGGCTTTTCTTCAAAATCCAAAACACGGTCGTTTTCGTCCATGTCCATAACGCCGTATTGCCGCAAATCCTCGTCTTTCGGCGCAGGAACATACGCAATCGTAATCTCCGCATCTTTGTCAACGTGATATTGAATCAGCTGGTTGTAGTCAATTTTGTGAATGCTGTTGCCAGAGGCAATCACGACATACGGCTCGTTGCTGCGTTCCAAATACGTGATGTTTTGGTAAATGGAATCCGCCGTGCCGCGGAACCAATACGAATTGTCGTCCGAAAGATACGGCGAAAACACGAACAGTCCGCCTTGCTTGCGTCCCAAATCCCACCATTTTGACGACGACAAATGGTCGTGCAGCGAACGAGAGTTGTATTGCGTGATAACGGCGACTTTGTTAATGCCAGAGTGCGTCATATTGCTAAGCGTGAAATCGATGCAACGATAACAGCCGCCGATGGGCATAGCGGAGGTCGCGCGCGATTCGGTCAGCTTGCCAAGCCGTTTGTCGCTGCCGCCGCCTGCTAAAATAATTCCAATACCTTTCATTATTCTTCCTCCAATCCGTGGACGATGCTTTGTCCGCTTGCCAGTTCGTTGTTGGGATAATCGGCAGGAGCGGTTTCGCCGTACAGCACGCAATTTTTGCCGATTTTAACGCCGTTCGGCACAACGGTGGATTCGCCCAAAACGGTGATTCCAGAATCGTAAATGTGAGGTTTTAGCTCATTTTTGATGTTGTCGCCAACGCCCATGGTAACGTCGTCGCCGATTTTGCAGGCGCTATCGATAATGCAGCGTTCGATAACGGTATTTTTGCCGATAACGCAAGCGTCCATTATGATAGAATCGGTAATTACAGCACCTTCGCCGATAACAACCTCTGGGCCGATAACAGAATTTTTGACCGTTCCATAAACCTCGCAGCCCTCAGAAACAAGGCTTGTGGTAATTTGCGAGTTTGCACCAGAATACAGCGGCGGTTGATGGTCGCTGTCGGTGTAAATTTTCCAAAAATCCTCGTAAAGGTTAAATTCTGGGACGGTTTGAATTAAGTCCATGTTAGCCAGCCAATAGGATTCTATTGTGCCAACGTCTTTCCAATATTGGTTAAAACGGTGTGCAAACAGGCGTTTTCCTTGCCCAAGCAGGGTTGGGATAATGTGCTTGCCAAAATCGCTGTCTGGGTGGACAAGCGAATCCGCTTCGAGCGCCGATTTTAGGAGTTCCCAATTAAAGATGTAGATTCCCATGGAAGCAAGGTTGCTTTTGGGATTTTTGGGTTTTTCCTCGAACTCGTAGATTTTGCTGGATTCGTCGGCGTTCATGATTCCCATACGAGAAGCCTCATCAAGAGGGACTTCTTGCACAGCAACAGTAACATCGGCTTTGTTTTTTTTGTGGAAATGTAGCATTTCCGAGTAATCCATTTTATAGATGTGGTCGCCGCCTAGAATGAGGACGTATTCAGGGTTAAAAGCGTCAATATAGCTAACATTTTGGAAGATAGCGTTCGCCGTACCCGAGTAGAACTCGCCATGGTCGCTTTTCAAGTGGGGCGCGAGAATAGTAACGCCGCCGTTACGTCTGTCCATATCCCAAGGGATACCAATACCAATATGTTGGTTTAGTTGTAGTGGCAGATATTGGGTTAGCACTCCGAGAGTGTCAACGCCAGAATTTATGCAGTTGCTCATAGCAAAGTCGATAATTCTATATTTTCCGCCAAAAGAAAGGGCTGGTTTTGCCTTTGTAGCGGTCAAAACACCAAGCCTGCTGCCCTGGCCACCAGCCAGTAGCATTGCAATCATTTCTTTTTTACGCATACCAATCACCTCCGCGTTTAATGTTTTTATTGTAGCATATTTTTTTATGGGTGTAAAGTTTTTTTTTGGCAACTTAAAAAACGGGATAAACGGGATAAACGGGATATTTCGCAAGTTTTAGTCCTGCGAACTTTCTGCGGCAACTTGGCTCAAATTATTTTCCGCTCTAATTTTCCTACATTTTTATATTTTCCTGCGGCAACATCTCATAAAACCCAGGAAAAGAAACATCAGCACAATCAGCGCCAACAACAACCGTTTCGCCGTGCGCCGCCATTGCCAAAATGGACAAAATCATTGCCAGCCGATGATCGCCGTGGCTGTCAACCGTTGCGCCGTGCAACAAATTTTCGCCGAAACAAACGCCGTTTATTGTCATGCCGTCATCGTGCGGCGTTATGGGATTTTTTGCCACAAAAAATTTGCCAAACTCTTCCATTACAACCTTTATGCGGTCGGTTTCTTTTACCCGCAATTCCTGGGCATCTTTTATAACGGTTTCGCCCTCCGCAAACAGAGCAACCGCCGCTATTGCGGGAATTTCGTCAATCAACGTGGGAATCTCATCGCCCGATATTGTGGTTGCTTTTAGCGGATTCTGTTTTATGAAAATGTCCGCAACAGGCTCATCGCCCATGTTTCGGGGATTTTGCAGTTCGATTTTTGCCCCCATGCGTTGCAAAACGGCAATTATCCCCGCACGGGTTGGATTTACGCCAACGTCGCAAATTGTCAACTCGCAATTTGGCAAAATTGCCGCCGCCGCCAGCCAAAACGCCGCCGAAGAAATATCCCCAGGCACAGCAACAGGACGCGCCCGCAAAGGTTGCAAAATCGGCTTGCTTATAATAACCGTGCCGTCCCGAGAAATATTTGCTCCGAAATAATTCAGCATTTTTTCTGTGTGATCTCGGGTTGCAATCGGCTCGTGAATTATGGTTTTTTCGTCAGGGCTTGCATACAAACTAGCCAGCAAAATAGCCGATTTCACTTGCGCGCTCGCCACGGGCAAAGTGTATTCAATGCCATGCAACGGCTGTTTTGGCGGATTTATCGTAACAGGAGCGTAAACTCCGCTGATATTCGCACCCATCAAAGTTAGCGGCTCGACAACTCGTTTCATTGGGCGTTTTTTTATGGAATCGTCGCCCGTCAGCGTGCTTGCGAACGCTTGCCCTGCCAGCAAACCCGCCATAAGCCGCAAAGTTGTGCCACTGTTGCCAACGTCCAAAATTGCGGTTGACGGCTGTAGCTTGCCCGTGCCGTTAATCAGCACATTTGTTGGGTTTTTCTCGTCAATAATAATGTCAACCCCCAATTTGCGAAAGCAACTTATGGTTGACAAACAATCTGCACCTGTCAAAAAGCCTGTAACTTCGGTTGTTCCGCTTGCCATTGCACCAAACATTACCGAGCGGTGCGAAATGGATTTATCGCCAGGAACGGCGAATTTTTTTTGGATTTTTTCGCCAATACTGGCAAAATCTCCCGTTATCGTGATATTTTTCGTATTTTTAACGTTTTTTGCGTTTTCATTTTCAACATTCATTTTAGCACCTCTTTAATTTCCGCCAAAAAGCCGTTCATTTCCTGTTCTGTGCCGATTGTTAATCGGATAAACTTTTCCATGCCAAACGCCGCTCCTGGGCGGATTATATAGCCTTTTTGCATTAATTTTTCAAAAACGGTTAGGCTATCACGCGCGACATCTGTCATTAAAAAGTTGGCTTGCGATGGAACGCTAAAAAGCCCCATTTTTGCGAATTTTTCCTCGGTATATTGCATTATTTGGCGGTTAAGTTGGTGGCTTTTTTGCACAAAATTTTGATCCGCCAAAGCCGCCAAAGCCGCCGCTTGTGCAAGGTTGGTTACGTTAAACGGCTGGCGGATTTTCTCCAGCTGTTCAACTATAGTTTTGTGGCAAATGCCAAAACCAACACGCAAACCCGCCAAACCGTACGCCTTTGAAAACGTTCGCAACACAACAATATTGGGGTTTTCCGCCATTTGCGAAATTGTTTCGGGAAAATCATTTGCGGAAACATATTCTTTGTAGGCTTCGTCAAAAATTACCACAATTTTTGGGGAAATTTTGTTGATTTTTACCAAAAAATCCGTTTGCTCTTGTTTGCCAAAATATGTGCCTGTTGGATTATTTGGATTTGCCAAAAAAATCAACTTGGTTTTTGGCGTTATTTCCTGTAAAATAGCGGTTAAGTTGTATGCGTGATTGTGCATTGGCACAGTTTTTATTATTCCGCCCATTGCCGTAACCGCCGCCGCATATTGCGGAAACGTGATTTGTGCGGTAATTGCCTCGTCCGCTGGCTCGATGAAAATTTTGGCTAACATGGAAATAATTTCGTCAGAGCCAGCACCAAAAACCAAGTTGTCGGCGGGAACATCGTAAAAACTGGCAACAGCCGCTCGCAATTTTGCACAATATCCATCGGGATAAAGTGCAACATCTGCTAAACTAGCTAAAACAGCCGCTTTCACGCTTTGCGAACAACCGTAAGGGTTTTCGTTAGATGCCAACTTTACAACGTTTTCAAGCTGATATTCCGCTTTAACGTCATCTATCGGTCGCCCTGGAATGTAGGGTTTTAGCGGTTGTATTGATTTTCTAAAATTTTCCTTAAACTTAAAATCAAGCATAAAAATCTCCTTCAAAAATCTACATCAAAAATCCCATTCACTAACTTATCCCTCAACAACGGGAATATGCCACATTTCGTTAATTGCCTTAATTTTGGCTAAATCGCATTTTGGCTTGCGGTCGTATGTTAAAAGTCCGTTTATTTCCTGTTCAACATCGGTTAGTTGCGTGTAGCAAAAGCCGTGCAATATTTTGGATTCGTAAACCGCTTGCATTATTCGGGAATAATCCGCCAAAAATTCCTCTTCGGTGGTTGCAGATGTATAGCCCCAATCGCCTTTTTTAGCGGTTTCTTCTGTTTTATATGCAATTCCACCAAATTCTGTTAGCAAAATTGGCTCATTTTTGTGCAAAAAGCCAGTTACAAAAATTTCACGGGCGGCGGGTCTAGCGGACAATATACTACATTTGTCGTATAGACTTGCCTTGTAATAGGCGTATTTTTCGGGTTCGGCGGCGTTGCCGTGGTTGTAGTTGTGAACCGCACAAATATCAGTTTTTGTCATTTCCCAGCCGTCATTGGAGATTACCAATCTAGTTTTATCCAACGATTTTATCGTGTAATACAGCCCCAAAGTGTGGTTCGCCTGCTGTTCATCGTAGCCAATATTGGGAACGCCCCAACTTTCGTTGATTGGCACCCAAGCCGCAATGCACGGGTGGTTGTAATCTCGGGCGATAATCTCGAGCCACTCACGGGTTAGCCGCGCGACCGCTTTATCGCTGAAAATTGGTGCGGCGGCACATTCGCCCCAAACTAAAAACCCCAGTTTATCCGCCCAATAAAGGTAGCGCGGGTCTTCCACTTTTTGGTGCTTTCTTGCCCCGTTAAACCCCATTTCCTTTGCCAGCAAAATGTCCTGTTTAAGAGCCTCGTCGGACGGTGCGGTCAGCAAGCCCTGTTGCCAATAGCCCTGATCTAGCACCAATTTTTGGTAAAATGGGCGATTGTTTAGGTAAACCATGCCGTTTTGCGTGTGGATTTTTCGCATACCAAAATAGGATTCTATTTCGTCAAGCAGCTCCAAGCCGTCTTTTAACTGGATTCTTATGTCAAAAAGGTTGGGATTATGCGGTGTCCAAGTCCAGCCATCGCCGTGCATTAGCGAGCGGAAAATTTTTTGGTTAAACAGATTGATGACCGTTTTTGTGTATTTATTGAAAATAAACATGGTTTCGGCAACGATTTTTTCGCCTTTGAATGTGATGTCAAAATTGACGTATTTTCCCGTAAAATCGCCGTTTGTTTCAAACTCGATGGCTATGTCGCCGTTGTCAACATCGGGCGTAAAACGCAGGTTGGTTATGTGGGTTTTTTCAAGCCCCTCCAGCCAAACCGTTTGCCAAATGCCCGTTGTGCGGGTGTACCAAATTGCGGCGGATTCCTCTTGCCAAAATTGCTTGCCGCGCGGGATAGTTTCGTCCGTGGACGGGTCGCAAACCCGCACAATTAGCGATTCTGTTTTGTGGGTTAAATACGGCGTAATGTTGAAACTAAACGGCGTGTGTCCGCCCTCGTGGCTGCCCGCCAAATGCCCGTTTATGTACACGTCCGCCAAATAATCCACCGCGCCAAAGTGCAAAATTATTTGCTTTTCTTTCATTTTTTCGGGCAACTCAAAACTGGTGGAATACCAGCAATAATCGTGAAAAGTGGTATCGTTTATGCCGCTTAACGGCGTTTGAAACGCAAACGGCACGGTTATTTTTTTGGCGGAAACCTTGCTAAAATCAGCAAACCAGCCTTGCTGCAAGCCGATGTTGTCGTCGTCAAAGGCAAAATCCCATTCGCCGTTAAGGTTCAGCCAGTCGGCTCTGACAAGTTGCGGTCGTGGATATTCTTCTCGTAATATTGGCAATGAAAACACCCCTTTTGTGAAATTTTTAGTGGAATTGTTATGCTTATTTTGCATTTTTATATTGTACCACAATTTTCGGAATGCCGCTAAAAAATTTTTTATAATTTTGCAAAATTTTCTTGACAAAATTTTTTGAACATGATATTATAATCACGTTGAAAATAATTTTGACCCTAGACAGTAGGTGTGCGACCCCAAAATTCCAAAATCAACGCCACAATCGCACGTAAATCCCACCGAGGCCGCTTTACATATGTAAAAAGGCACTCCGAAATTATCGGGGTTATTATTGTGTAATTTTACCAAA
>WRKK01000311.1 GCA_009782245.1 Defluviitaleaceae bacterium
GTTTGTCAAAAAAATTTATTTTTGCCTATTGACAGCGAAAATAAAAAGTGTTAGTATTATCAAGTGGTGCAGTAAAAAATTTTCCAAAAGGAGATACAATTATGCGAGCAAAATTAAACGATTTATACGATATTTACCCAGGAAAATGGGTTTTGTTTAACAAAGGAGATTGGAAAAACGGACGTACTGACACTTGTGAATTGCATGGCGTATATGACACCGAAGAAGAGGGCGACGCAGGTTTGTTCAAAATGGAAAGACTGGATAATTATGAATTTATGCTTAATATGACCAGCCCCAAAGAAAAGGAGATGCAATTATGCGAGCAAAATTAGACGATTTATACGATATTTACCCAGGAAAATGGGTTTTATTTAATAAAAGCGAGTGGAAAAATGGCGACATTGATACTTGTGAAGTGCGTGGTATATACGATACTGAAGAAGAGGGACTTGTCTGCACAAAAAAATTGATTAACGAAGAGGGTAGTGCAAGTTTATTCAAAATGGAAAGGCTGGATAATTATGGATTTATGCTTAGCATTGGACGTTAAATCACGGCAGACAATGACTGTTAGATGTATAGCGTTCTCAGCAGATAAAAAAATAAATTCCGAGGTGCGATTAATGATCGACACAGGTGCATCAAGAACAGCCCTCACAAGAGATGTCGCTTGCGGCATTTTGGGATACGAAGACATAATAAAAGACACAAAGCCTATTATGACAGCCGCAGGATTTATGTATTTTGATATGGTAAAAATATCTCGAATAGAGTTGGGCGGCGAATTTGCTTTTACCGATTTTAACATAAATCTTTTAGACTGGAAAAATGTCGCTGTACACGGCGTTGTTGGAATGGACGTTCTCGCCAAACTGCACATACATTCCGATACAAAAACTTTTGCAATACAGAACGTCCCATTTGACATTGCCAAAACCGCATAAAAACGGCAAATTTAATGCCATACAAATTAAACCAACCCAATCCGTGAAAATTTCGCAACTCGCAAAATTCCACGGCTTTTTTTGTTTGCCCAAAATTTATTTCCAATTTTGTCAATATATTTTATAAAACATATTGACAAAATGAAATCCGCATAATATACTATTTTCAAAGGCAACAAAAAAATCCCAAAAAAACAGCGGAACAACCCACCATTCCGCAAAAGGAGGTTGACACCATGCATCAACTACCAACCGCAACACCAGAAAGCCTTGGAATCCCATCAAGTGCAATCGAGGAATTTTTGGCGGAAATCGCCAACAAAAAACTTTGCCTGCACAGTTTTATCTTGCTACGACACGGCAAAATTGCGGCAGAGGGCTATTGGCAACCGTTCACAGAAAGCCGCAAACAGCGAATTTACTCCATTAGCAAAAGTTTTACCGCCGCCGCCGTGGGGCTTATGATTGACGAGGGCAAGCTATCGCTAGACAGCAAAATTGCAGATTTCTTCCCAGAATATTTGCCGCCGCAACCGCACAAATACGTCCTAGAGGTAACTGTGCGAGATTTGCTGATTATGTCAACCTGCAACAACCATTATCCGTACACGGCGGCGGTTTACGATACGCTCGCAATTTTTTTTCAAGGCACAGCCGACAAACGCAAGCCTGGAGCAGTTTTCCAATACGATACAGTCGGCACAACGCTACTTTGTGCCATCGTGGAAAAACTGGCTGGCAAGCCGCTTTTGCAATATATGCGGCGTGTGCTTGACGAAATCGGCTTTTCCAGCGATGCCTACTGCATACAGCTAAAAGAGGGCGTTTCGTGGACAGGCTCTGGAATTGTATGCACCGCCCAAGATTTGGCACGGTTTGCCCTGTTGTGCATGAACAACGGCGCGCACGGCGGCAAACAGCTAATCAGCGCCGATTACATGAAAGCGGCGACATCAAAGCAAATAGACAGCTCCGTCAACAGTTTTGGACTAGAGTGCAATCACGGCTACGGCTATCAAATGTGGATTTTGCGGCAAAGCGGATTTTTCATGTACGGAATGGGCGGACAATACGCCGTTTGCGACCGCCAAAACGACACAATTTTAGTGGCAACCGCCGACACACAAGGCATTGACGGTGCTGGCGATATGTTTTTGGATATGTATTTTCGATTTGCCAAAAAAGTTGAGAAAATTGGAAAAATGGGAAAAATTGGAAAAAATGGAAAAAACGGAAAAACCCTCGCCGAGCCGCTTGCGGAAAACAGTCATGCGTACGGCAAACTGCAAACTTGCCTACAAAATCTGCAAATGCCGCGCCCTGCTGGCGAGCCGCAAACTCCGCTTGCCGAAAAAATATCTGGGCGGACGTACGTTTTACAGGAAAATTCCGCCAAAATTGAGTGGATTCGCCTAATAATCGGCGAAAAATCCCAAGAAGAAAAATCCCAAGAAATCTGTCGCTTGCAATACAAAAACGCCAGCGGCGAGCATGAACTAATTTTTGGAATGTCGCAATACGAACAACAGCTATTTCCAGAGAAATATTTTGGGCAGACAATCGGCGTTTGCGATACGCAATATCCCTGCATAGCGGCGGCGGCGTGGACGGCGGAAAACACGCTGATTGCAACACTTTACGCTGTCGGCGATTACCTCGGTTCGGTAAAATTTCAGTTTACTTTTGCCGATAACGAGTTTTGCGGCTGCATGACAAAGGCGGCGGAGTGGTTTTTTGAGGAATATCAAGGGTTTTTGATGGGCGTTGCGGTTTCGTGAAAATTTCGCAATTTGCCCAATTACAAAAAATGAGGAGTTGACAATCTTGAAAAAGCGTTTACTAGCGGCTTTTATAGCCGTAACCATGCTATTAACGGTAATTTCTGTGCAACCTACATTCGCAACCGAGCCGATAAACGGCGTTGCTGTGGAAGAAATAGAGGTTGACATTGAACAGGAAATCGGAGCAGAAACTGGAACAGAAACTGAAATCGAGCAGGAAAACGGAGCAGAAACCGACATCGAGCAGGAAATCGACCAAGAAAACGGAGCAGAAACCGAAACCGAGCAGGAAATCGACCAAGAAAACGGAGCAGAAACCGAAATCGAACAAGAAATCGAACAAGAAATCGAACAAGAAATCGAACAAGAAACCGACCAAGAAAACGAAACAGAAACAGAAACCGAACAAGAAATCGACCAAGAAAACGGAGCAGAAACCGAAACCGAACAGGAAATCGAGCAAGAAAACGGAGCAGAAACTGAAATCGACCAAGAAATCGAACAAGAAAACGGAGCAGAAATTGAAATCGAACAGGAAATCGACCAAGAAACCCCACCAGAACCTGAATGGGGACAGCAAGCCTTGCCAAGAAATCTACAAGGGGCAGTTTCCGCCAATTTGTGGTTTGTGTATCGCCCAGAGCCGCCAACAACGCCAATCAACGTTGACGGAACGACCGTAAACGCTTACACCGCTTTTGAACCGCTCACAGAAGTAACTGCAACCTCTTTTTACGCTGAAAATCCCGAAACGCCAGAGGAAATTTTGCGGTTGACATTTGACGTTTTCGTCCCAAACGAGCGAACGCCGCTCCATGGCTGGACGGACGTGGTTTTTTGGGTGGGTATTCATGGCAACGGCTCACACACGTACGGCGACGCACTCACTTTCCACCCAACTTACAGCCCAACAATAACGCCAATCGCCGCCATCGTCAACGGAATCCCCTACACAATGGTATCGCTGGAAATCGCCTTTGACAACAGCACAGAAATCGGCTTTCGTCTGGAAACATGGTTCGCAACCGCCCACCCTGTCTACATTGCGAACGTTTTCCTACATTATCCCACAGGCGAGCCGAACAGCGTAACGTGGCATACATACGGCGGTACGCCCACTCCCACGCAAATTGAGGTTGACAACGGCGGCACTATTTTTGAGCCAGCCGAAATGAGCCGCCCTGGCTACATTTTCGGCGGCTGGTTCGCAAACGCCAATCTTTCGGGCAACGCAACCGTTTTTCCTGTGGAAAACGTGATTAGCGACCGCACTTTTCACGCTCGCTGGCTGCCGACCGCACCGCCCACGCCTGAAGAGGGCTGGCTAGATGTGTATCGTGTGCATTTGTGGCAATGGGGACAAAGCCACTTTGACGGCGGTGGCTCGCCGCTGGACACAATCGCAATGGACGGCGTACAAATGCAAGCGTTTCGCTATGAGGGCGGCATTTGGAACGTTACGGAATGGTCGCAAAATGGCGGTGCAAACGAGGCAATCGCATTCATGGGCGAAAACGACACGAGGGCTGGCACGGCTTATATTGGCGACGATTTCCAAGGTGCAACGCGCGTCCGCTACACAATGCTTTTGCCGCAAATGGTAAGCATTCCGCCCACCAACTGGGCTGGACAGCCAATTACCGTTGACCGCCCCACGCTTGGGCTTGGCGTTATTCAGGGCGGAATTTTGGGGGTAAACCACACGCATTTTACCGCAAGCGGCTCTAATGCGGACGGCTGGACGTGGAGCGGCGACACCGCCGTTATCGTGAACGGCTTACCCTACCGCAAACTGACTTTTGACGGTGCTTTGCCGCAACAAACGAGTGCATCGGTTTTAATCGGTGCGCACAGCTTGGCGGAATTTATGGTCAACAACACTGGCAGCCCTGTTTTTATCCTAAATCCGCAAGTTTTTATCGAGGACGAAATCACGGTAGAGCCGCTAGAACACGGACTTTACCGCTTTCATGGCGACAGCTTTCCTGGGACGGTAATCCGTGAACCGATGTCAACCGAAAATATTACCGTTTCGCTGGACGCTGGCGGAAATGTCAACCCACAAAATTTTGCGGCGTATCGCATTATGGACGAATGGCTTACAACTGGCGTTCCTGGCGGCACGTGGCTGCAAAATCCGTTCCAGTTTGTGCCAAACCCTGCGGACGGTGCGAAAAATAACATCAGAGGGCTGACTTTTACGGCGTTTATGCCCGCTTATGTCCACCGCAACAACCTCGAGGGCAACAACGCACCGCATATCCGCTTTGATTACACGGTTCTTCCGCTAACACCGTCCTTTGCCCTAAACACGAACGCCGCAGGGTTGCTGGTTTCCACGTGGCTTATCCCACAAGGCGTAACGCCCAACCAATGGACGGAAGTTTCGGCGTTTGCAAGCGGAGTGCATAATTATACACTTGGAGCAATTCCAGAAGGCCCTATGCCGCTTGAAAATTATAGTTTTAACTTTGACGAACGAGTCTATATTGACGGCGCAGCGTATATCAAAATCCCGTTTACCATTGAATTTAACCGCTTTGTGCCGCTGGAAAAAGAAGAACTGATTTTCACGGTCAGCATTGCAAGCACCAATTTTCAAACGCCTGTGTTTTTGGCGGATATATCCGCAATTTACGCCGATGAGCCGTGGGGCGGCGATACCATGGATATGGATTGGCCTAGCGTGATTTTTATGAACGGCGAAACGGACGGCATAAGTATCAACGATTTCAACGTTATCAGCACAGAAATTGGTTTATCAACCACGCACAGAGGGGCTTGGGGCGGACATCAGAGCCGCATGGTTGTTACCGATGAGGGCGTTTTTATCACGTATGTGTACAAATTGCCTGGCGAACTGCTCGGCACGGAGGACGGCTACGGTTCGGCGGATAGGCGAAGTGTTGTGCTTGTTATGCAGCCAGCCGACTCGCCGACTGGCGAATGGCAGATTTTGGGCAGATGGAGCCACAATAGCAATATCCCAATTTTGATGTCGGATAGGCACGGAAACGTGTTTTTGGCAATGTTTGAAAGCGAGCAACCGTGGCCAAACGGCAATTTTCGTCCTACAGTGTATAAATATGCAGTTGGCAGCTTTAACACCGCAACCAACACGCTAACAACGCCGCTAGAACGCCACGTTTTTTACGCCGCTGGCTTTCATTTGGGCGAATACACGTCCGCCAACATTAGCCCAGACGGCAAAATTTATCTGCTTGCGGTTGACAACGACCGTGAATGGGGAACTTGGGATGGCTACGTTCTGCTGACCGTCTTTGATACGGTGGCTGGCGAATGGACGGCAATGGCGAGATTGTGGACACATTGGCGGCACGGCTATTTTTACCTGAATTTTGTCCGCAACGCAAGCGGCACATACGATGTGGAACTTATCGGCAACCGCATAGAACGTGGCGACCGCATAGGTTATGACGTTGGCGACGGCTTTTTGTGGGTGTTTGACGGATTTAGCTATTGGCGGATTACGCCAGAGTTTCCGACAACGCCTGGCGAAAATTCCAGTTTGCCGCCGCCTGGCTTTTTGGGGCAAATGCCCAATTATGTGAACGTTGTGCGGCATACAGAGCTGATAATGTCCAATCCAGCCGATTATACTGGCGGAACTGTGCCGTATCTCTATTTTGCTGGCACTGGCGATGTTTTTTGGGACGATAACGGCGATATTCATATGTTTTACGTCCGCCGAGATAATACCACAAATCACGCAACGCAAATGTGGCATATGCTAATCCGTGGCGGCGAGCCTGTGTTTAACAGAATGATTTTTGACAGTCAGCGTACGCTTTTCATGGCGAAAACTTCGGACGGCAATTATTATTTAATGGAATCTCGTTGGGTAACTGATACGCAAGCGACAATGCACAGGGCGGTCGGCACAAGCGATAGCGGCTGGATTTTTGAGCAAATAGGCATATTCGAGTTGCCTGTTCCTCTGCAAATATACGGCTTTTCGCAAGCCTACATTGCTGGTTTGGCTGGACATGGTGATATTATTCACGTGATGTACCCAGTACGCGGCCCTCTGTGGAATCAGCACGGCCCTGCCGATGAATGGACGCATTTTTGGCTAGACTTGAACCCCACAAATAATGGTGGGAATGGGAACGGCGGAAACGGTGGAGACGGCGGCAATGGCGGCAATGGCGACAACGGTGGAAACGGCGGCAATGGCGGCAATGGCGGAAATGGTGGAAATGGCGGCAATGGCGGCAATGGCGGCAACGGCGAAAACGGTAATAACGGCGGCAATGGCGGAAATGGCGAAACTCAACCACCAACAACGCCGCAACCGCCAGCAATAACGCCACCGCCAACAATCCCACAACCAGCACCGCCAATCGTCCAACCAAGCGAAACAGCCCCAACATGGCGACCACGAGCATCTACCAGAAGTTTACGAGAAAACGCAAACCGAGTAGCAACCACCGCACAGCCAGCGGACGTTATCAGCACAACGGCAGAAATTTTGGGCGAGGAAAATTTGCAGGATATAAATATCCCAGGATTGTTGCTATTGGCGGAGATTTCGGTGTTTCTGAATGACGAACTTGCGGAAACGGTGGACGGCACAACTTTAGCAAGTATCAACATAGCAAATTTAGGGTTGACAGCGGAGCAACTGGCTTTGTTGGTTGCCGTGCTAATTTTCACGGACGGCGACAATGTCCATTTTATCACAATAACAGGCACTTTGGACGGCGATTATTTCAGTTTTTACGTCAGCGAAAGTGGGCTGTATGGGCTTATGTTAATGGAAATCCCGCAACAGCCAGCGGAAACAGCGCCAATCGAAGCAGTCCCACAACCGCAACAACCGCCAGCAACACAGCAAATTAGCTTTAACATAGGTAGTAGCACATTCTACCACAACGGAACGCCCAATTATAGCGATGTTCAGCCGTTTATCGATACAGAAACAAACCGTGCAATGTTGCCATTGCGGCTAATTGCCGAAACTTTAGGTGCGACTGTAGATTGGAACGCTGAAACTGCTACAGTTTACGTGGTTTTTGGCGGAATAACACTAACCTTGCAGGTTGACGAGCCGCTCCCAAATGAGATGGGTAGTGCGATTATTATTGACGGACGTACTTTTGTGCCTGTGCGGTATATTGCCGAAAATTTGGGGTTTATTGTGGATTGGCAAGCGGCAAGCGGCGAGGTTATTATTAGTCGGTAGATTTGTTGATTAGATAGGAAAACAGAAAAAAGCGTGAAATGGGGGATTTTCCCTGTTTCACGTTTTTTGGTTGAATTGTTGACTATTTTCCGAAAAATTACTCATTTTGACTAACTTTCAAATCATTCCGCCATATCAACATTATAAACTTTCTGATTATCCGCCAATTTTTTAGGATTTTTCGGACTGGCTATCGGTATCAGCGTAAACTCCCATTTTTCGTAATTAAACTTAAAATTAAAATATTGCAAAATATCTATGCCGAGCAAATTGGGGTAATTTTCATCTGCTGTCGGCAAGATATGCAGCGGCCAGTTGGTAAAATCTCTGCCCAAAATGTTTATTGTTGGCAAAATTATGTAGTAAGCGGGCTTTCTTTTAACACCTGCGGATTGTAGCGTTAAATCCGTGCTTTTGACTGTGTTGCTGGCTATCCAGTTGTTGCTATAGCCTAATTTGTTTAGCGTGGCTTTGTCTATTGTGGTAACGTCCGCACCTGTGTCCAGTTTGAAGTCTATTGACTCTAAAATTACTTTATTTAGTGGTTTCAAAAACAATTCAACGATAGCACGCCCTTCAGGAGATAGGGAAACTGGTTGATTAGACAATATAAACCCCTCCTAAGTGCAAAACATTGGGGTCGCCTACTCCATGCCCCTCTGAAAAATAAAGACTGTTTCCATTTTCGTCCTCGTATGGCGATGCGTAAAGTTCTTCTTTGGTATCTGCCGTGTACATTACTATAATCTTTGATGAGGGTGGGTGTTGCACATTCCTCTCAACCTCTAAGTAACTGAAATACAATTTTTCGTACTGCTCCTTTGCCGTGCCTTTGGTCAGCACCTCGTTATTATTCGTCTTTTTAATCATAATATCCTCCTAATTTTCGCCTTTTCGGCTTTGGTTGCTTGCTAACTTCATTATAACACAACCGCCGCAATTTTTCAAAAAAATTTCCTAAAAAATTAAGCTGAAAAATCCTCGCCGTCTGGTTGAGCAATATAAACTCCGCCCAAGTGCAAAACATTGGGGTCGCCTGCTCCATATCCCTCTGAAATTGAAAGAAAGTTGTCGTTTTCGTCCCTGTCTGGCGATGCGTAAATTTCTTTTTCAGTATCTGCCGTGTACACTACTGTAATTTTCGATGAGGGTGGGTGGTACACATTCCGCTCAATTTCAAAATAACTGAAATACAGCTTTTCATACTTCATTTGTGCCTCTAAATGGGTCAGTACCTCGTTATTATTTGTCTTTTTAATCATAATATCCTCCTAGTTTTCGCCGTTTCGGCTTTGGCTACTTGCTAATTTTATTATAACACCGCCGCCGCAATATTTCAAAAAATTTCCGCCATGCAAAAATCATAATAATTTTTACAAAATATATTTGCAAAATATATTGACAAATCCGCCGCCCCATGCTATAATATCCTAAATCAGCAAATTTCAGTAGATTTTAATAGATAGGGATACCAAAATGGCAAAAGTTAATGTAAAATCAATACGTGGCTTTAACAAGCTGACAGTAATCGAATGTATAATAAAAAATGGTCCTCTAACTTGCGAGGAGATAGTAAAAAGCACGCAACTAAGCCGCCCAACCGTGGTTGACATTCTAAAAGAAGTGCAAAACAACAACATAATCAAAAAAATGGGACGTGGCGAATATTCTGGTGGGCGGCTGCCTGTTTTGTACGCAATAGAGCCTATGTGGCGGTTTGTGCTTGCCGTGGATTTTGAGTATCCTAGAGTAAAAGTGGCAATCGTAAATTTTGCAAGCGAAATTGTCGCCGAAAAAACCTTTCATTACGCCACAGCAAGCAACTCGGTCTCACCGAATGGACAGGAACGGGCAGGGAATATGCTAAAGCAACTGCTGGCAACAACCGACCAACTAATCGCCGAATTTCCCCACCCAAAAGCCCATATTATCGGCATTTGCGTAACGCTCTCAGGCATGATAGATTCCCAAAAAGGCGTGTCCGTCAAAATTGAACGCATTGCCGATTGGGTAAACGTCCCAATAAAGCGGATTTTTGAGGAAAGATACAACATAGAAACCGTTATCGGAAACGATGTGCATATAATGGCACAATATCAACGCAAGCTATACAGCGACTTGCCAGCAACGTTCATATATATCGGTATTCGCTACGGCATAGGAATGGCAGTTGTGAGGCCTGCCCGCTGGGCCCGCCTGCCAGACGGGCAGGCAAGCGGGGAAAACGGCTTTGACAGCGGCACGAACGGCAATGCAGGATTTATTGGGCATACAACAATCGCAATGGACGGTCCAAAATGTATTTGCGGCAAAAATGGCTGTTTAGAAGCGTTTGCGAGTGAGTGGGCTTTACTGGAAAAATCTCAACTTTTTCATAATTGGAATTTTACCCCCCCCTCCGTGTACGATGAACTGTTAGTGCTCGCCAACGAAAACGACCAAAACGCCCACAATCTGCTACATGACGCATTTCGTGCGTTGGCGATTGGCGTGGCAAATGCCGTCAAAATAATCGACGTTCAAACCATAGTAATTGACGGCTTTTTGCAAGAAAAATTTCAACGCTACATCACAATTTTCGAGCAAACGCTGCACGACCACCTTTACAGCGAACTGCACAACAATCTACAAATAATTTGGCGTTCCAAAGACCCAGACATGACAGTAAAAGCGTGTGGCAGCTATGTTTTTGACAGCCACATAAAATTTTTGGCGAATGTGGATTAAATCCGCAATCTTTTACAGGAGGATTTTTTATGGAATATTTAGCACCGATAGATTACGCAAAACAGGCTTGCGACATGATGATACGCAAGTTTAAGGCGGAGGATTTGCCCCCTGTTGGCGTTTTTCACTATCATCAGGGAGTTTTTCTTTCGGGAATGTACCAAACATTTTTATTGTGCAACGAGGAAAAATATATGCAATACATAAAAGCCTGGTTTGACAGCGTTTTGGACGAGGACGGCACTCGCAAAAAATTTTTGCCGCACACAATGGACGATATGCAGCCAGGAATCTTGCTATATCCGCTGTTGGACTACACAGGCGACGAAAAATACAAAAAAGCGGTTGACAAAATAATCGCCGAATTTGAGGATTATCCGAGGACGGCGGAGGGCGGACTATGGCACAAAATGCCGCACCCACACCAAATGTGGCTAGACGGCTTGTATATGGGCGGCCCACTTTGTGCAGAATACGGCAAACGCTACAACAAGCCAGAGTTGCTCCAGTTGGTGGTAGAGCAAGCCCTGCTAATGCAAGCCAAAACAAGAGACGAAAAAACAGGACTTTTGTATCATGCGTACGACAGCCTAAAAAAAGAGTCTTGGGCGAATCCCGAAACGGGCAAATCGGCGGAATTTTGGGGGCGGTCGATTGGCTGGGTGCCAGTCGCCCTTTTGGACGACCTAGATTTTATGGACGAAAAAACGCCAGGCTTTCAAGATTTATGCGATATGGCAACGAATTTATTAAAAGCTGTGTGCAAATATCAATCAGAGAGCGGCTTGTGGTATCAAGTAATAGACAAAGTGGGCGTGCCAGGCAACTGGGCGGAGACATCTTGCGGTTGCTTGTTTGTGGCGGCGTTGTGCAAAGCGGTGCGAAAAGGGCTTTTGTCTGCAAGCTACTTAGAAAACGCCAAAAAAGGCTTTTACGCCACAATCGACACTTTAACGTGGAAAACTAACGATATTCAAATAGGCAACGTCTGCATTGGCACAGGTGTTGGCGATTATCAGCATTATTGCGATAGACCAACTTCGGTTAATGATTTGCATGGGGTTGGGGCGTTTTTGCTGATGTGTGCCGAGATGGAGCGGTGTTTGCGAAACGGCTGACAGGCGGACGTTGTTCTTGCTGACTTTTTAGCCTAAATAAAATTTTGTTAAGTTATTGACATTATTGTTCATATGTGTTACCATCTCTTTGCAATAATTTTTTTCTTCACATGGGCGGGATCTCCACCGCCCATGTTTTATTGGCGCGTTTATATGATTGGTAGCTATAGCAATCCAATAGCTACCAATCACAAAAATACACCAATATAGCAACATATCCACCAAATATTTTTATATATGGCATTGGCATGGTATCAAATATCACGCAATATTTATTTGAAAAATATTTGACAAAAACGGGCGACCGTCCCACCTGTCGAACGGGCAGGGGACGGTTGCCCCATTTGCGTATACTTAAGCTAAAATCGGAGGGGCAAACGGGCGACCGAGGGCGGTCGCCCCTACAAAAACGCCGACCGTA
>WRKK01000312.1 GCA_009782245.1 Defluviitaleaceae bacterium
ACCGACAGAGCCAACCGAGCCGACAGAGCCAACCGAGCCAGAAGAGCCAACCGAGCCAGAAGAGCCAACCGAGCCAACAGAGCCAACCGAGCCAGAAGAGCCAACCGAGCCAGAAGAGCCAACCGAGCCAGAAGAACCAACCGAGCCAGAAGAACCAACCGAGCCTGAAGAGCCCGAAGAGCCCGAAGAACCAACAGAACCCGAGCAACCCGAAGAACCCGAACAACCAACAGCACCAACCGAACCCACATTCCCAATGCCGCCGCAACGCCCTGGTGGGGCTACTCGGCTTACTTTGCCGCCTATCGGAACTATCATCGACTTTGAAGACAGCGAAATACCGCCTGGCGAAATTATAGGTGCGGCGGGTTCGCCAATGGCAAACTTTGGCAGAGGGTCAATTTTTGTTGACGGCAGTTTTGGCACGGGGAACAGCGTTTTACGCATGAACCCGCCTGGAGAAGGTCAAGCTGCTATCGGCATTGGGAACGTTGCCGCCGCATCTACCCTTATGCAATGGCGTTTGCCCCTAATCTCTGGCGAATGGAATATCGGCAACAACAATATTCTTGAATTTGACTTTGATTGGTGGCCAGATACCACGCGCCCAACAACCAACTCTATGGACATTGTACTTTGGGACGGCGATGACAGAGTTTTGACTATCCACAGCGTAGGCGTAAACACAGCTATAACTTCCAATGTCAACATAAGATATTATGCAGGAAATGTACGTGCACACGGCACAGAACCTGATTTGCCAGCACACACACACGAGCCGCTGGACATGGCTTTCCGCACCGCTCTTTCTGGTGTGAACATAATGGACCCCGACCGTGCGGCTATTCCTGTGCGTTTGCGTGTTGATTTGCTTAGACGTGAGGCAATCGTGCAAATTGGCACTTACATAGGCGAACCTTTGCCGATTCCGTCCGATAATTTGACCCACTTCGGCATGGATATAACCCGAGCCCAAGGGCAAAGCTGGAACAGGCAAAATGACTGGACAATCGAACGTGAACAAAGCCACGGACAACGCATAGATAACATCGAGATAGGCGGAATGTTTGACTCAACTCCGCCGCCGAATATTTACCCAACCGAGGTAACAATATCGGGTGCTGCAACCGTCAACCTAGCTTTCGGTGCGGGTGCAGACGAAACTTTACTTGAAACATATTTACACGCCACCGTGTCGCCTTTGAACGCCACCGACAGAGATGTTACGTGGACAGTAGCGGTTACGCCGCTTGCTGGCGGCGAGGGCAATCCAGCTGTAATCGAATATACAATCGATGAAAACGATATAAGCATCACAGCAATCGGCGAGGGTACAGCAACGATAACCGCAACAGCGAATATGTACCCAACAGGCGGAACGCCGTACGCCGCAACAGTAACCATCAATGTTACATATGTACCGCCGCTACCAGAGCCAACCCCCAATTTTGCGGCATTGTTGCCGTTGCTTGGAGCAGGAGCATTTGACGAATGGAATTTCCTGTTTGGCTCTAACTTTACCATTAACAATTTTTGGAATTTCTCTGGCACAACGGCTGGCGACCAACGCAGGGTTAGCACGCCCGAAACTTTGCCAGGCGAAACAGAGCCTTGGAACCACTTTATGGAATGGATATTAGTTGGGCAATCTGGCGACAGAGCCATAAATAACCCATTGCCAGCAATCGTTGCAGGTTCGCAAGTTTTCCTTACTTTTGACCTACTTTCAGGTGCAGACACCGCAAGGGGCGGCAACCCTGACGAAAACGCCATTGATTACGTGCTGTTAAGCGGCGCGGATCAACTGCTTACTATAAGAACCGTCCGAAACGCCGCCGCACAGCCAAGAATCGGTGCTTTTGCAGGGGCAAGAGATGCCGCAGGTGCCTCCAACATGGACAGCTTGAACCACCCCGATTTTGTGATGTTTGACAGCGTTGTCAATATTCCAAACTGGGAAAATGAGTGGTTTACTTATGGCGTTCTTTTGGATTTTATGCACCAAGAGGCAACAATAACGGTTATCCGCCGTGGAATTTTTGACACCGTAACGGAAACGTGGACTTACGGCGAAGTTGTCGGGGCTTACACCGTGCCGTTTGCGGGTACTTTTGTGGATTCTTTCAATATTTCTGGCCGCAGGACGGCTGGCAACAACTTTAACCCAGTCGCAACTTCTCCGAGAGGATTGGACAACTTGTACTTCTTCTACCAAGAATTTACCGACACAACCGTTTTGGAAGTTCTCGCACCAGAGGAATTGCTGGGCAGACCGTCCACGCCAAATAATCCTAGCCCAAATGCTCAACTTTGGCAAAATTGGTTTATAACCGCCAATATCGGCACAGCGGAATCCGCTTTGGGCTTGCCAAGTATTATAAATGCCGTAACGCAAGCAGGAAATGTCGTGCCAATGCCCGTAACTTGGGCGGTTACGGAAGTTCCGTGGTGGCGGCAGCGTGATATTTTAACTGGGCAAACTTTTGCCGCTCCGCCAATGCAGTACAACCCGCAACAAACGGGCGTTTTCACTTTCACGGGAACATTGCAAAATGTGCCTGGCTTGGCGTATAATTATATGTCCATAGAGCCGCAAATTTTTGTGGAAAACCGCCATGCAACGCCGCTAACAACAGCACCTCGTTCTGCGGAATGGCTTAACCGTGGCTTGGTTGCTGGGCCTGTAAACAGCGGCGGCGGAATTTTGGTGCAATGGCGGCTACTTGCCACAGAATACGGCATAAATCGCACATTTAACCTATATCGCAACGGCACAAGAGTAAACACCAGCCCAATAACCACGCTAAATTACACCGACAGAGCAGGTTCGGTGGGCGACAGCTATGTATTGCAAGTTATCCAAACAGGCGAAAGAACGCCGTCATTTGTGGCTTTGCCGCAAAACTTTTTGGAAATAGAAGTGCAACGCCCTAATTCTCGCAATTTATTGGGCGATGCCGCAGGAAATGACATAACTTTCACTATAAACGATATGTCCGTCGCCGATGTCAACAAGGACGGCATTTACGAGATTTTAGTAAACTGGACACCAAATATGCAGCAAGACCCAGGTTTGGCGGCAAGGCACACAGGCCCCACAATTTTTGACCTTTATACGATGGAGGGCGAATTATTGTGGCGTATAAACTTGGGCGTAAATATCCCATCTTCTGCCCACCACAGCCCGTTTACTTTCTTTGATTTAGACCAAAACGGTGCGGCAGAATTTGCCGTAAAAACCGCCGACGGCACAAGAGTATATCACCCAGACCCCGAAACAGGGCTTGTACGTGAAACTTTCGAGGGCGGAACGCCTGTTTATGTAATCGGCGGAAACGGCGTAAACAATAACGGCGGCAAAAATTACGATGCCCTGCTAGTAAACGCCCGTGCCAACGGCTGGTTTGTGGGAAATGTAGTAAGCCACCCCGAAAATGTATGGACGGGCGGATTTACCAACCCAGTAACGGGAATTGCGAACACTTCGGCGATAGGGCGTGTAAACAACGGCCCAGAATTTTTCACAGTTTTCAACGGTTTAACGGGACTTCCGATTGATACAATCGAATTTTTCGCACCGTACGGAATCCGCAGAGGACAATGGGAAGACGGCAACCAAAACCGCTCCGACCGCTTTATGCAAGGCTTGGCGTTTATGCCACGTGGCGGCGTTGACGGCGCAGTTCCTTATCCAACTGTAATAGAGGGTCGTCAGCACTATGGGCCGCACCACGTAAAAGCGGTGCAACTTATAGACGGACGGCTGCAAACAATTTGGACTTACGATTTCAGAGAATGGGACGCTGGCGGCAACCAAGGCAACCACAACTTGACGGTTGCGGACGTTACGGGCAGCGGCTACGATGCCGTTATATTCGGCTCGAAGGCACTTGACCACCGTGGGCACGTGTTATGGAGTTCAACTGGCACACGTGGCACAATAGTTTCGGTGCATGGCGATGCTTTGCATATGTCCGTTATGACCGCCGACAGCGATAGGTTCTACCGCTTTAGCCCACACGAGGCTGGCCCGCCAAACAACGTAACCCTGCACGATGCCGCTACTGGTCGCCCCGTCTGGACGTACAACTCTCCTATGGGCGATGTTGGGCGCGGCACGGCTGGCAATATCACGCCGCTACCAGGCTTTGAAGTATGGGCATCTAACACGCCGATTCACAATATAGTAACGGGCGAAATGATAACCATTTTGGGCGGCGCTGATACGGGCTACGGCGGCGGAAGTGTTCCCGTCAACCACATGATATATTGGACAGGACAGCTTACAAGGCAATTTTTGGACGGCCCAAACAACGGCCCAATGTTCATTTCAACCTTGACAAACTTTAATATGTCCAACAACACGGCACAACATCAGCTAGTGCAACGCTTTTACGAAACTTTGTCCAACAACGGCACAAAAGCCAACCCTGGGCTACACGCCGACGTTTTTGGCGATTGGCGCGAGGAAGTAATAGTGCGGAGAAACGACAACCAAGCGATAAGGATATATTTTACTGACTTCCCAACGGATTATGTAATTTACACCCTAATGCACGACCCAGTTTATCGCATGGCAGTAGCGTGGCAGAACAATGTTTACAATCAGCCCACACATTTAGGCTTTTATCTGGGACCTGATATTTCTGCTGATGTTACCGCAAGAAGATTGCCAAGACCAAATATCCGCCTAACGTTTGACGGTTCGTATTCTGAAATAGAAGAACCAGACGGCGGAGACGGCGATGGCAACGGCGGCGACCAAGGCGGCGGAGACGGCGGAACAACGCCACCGCCACCAGGAGAAACAACGCCACCGCCAGGCGGCACAACTCCACCACCAGAGGAAACAACGCCACCACCAGGGGAAACGACACCACCACCAGGAGGAACAACACCACCTCCAGGCGGCACAACGCCACCACCAGGCGGAACAGCACCACCGTCAGCCCCAGGCTGGGAATTGCCGCAAGTGCCAATCGTACCGCCAAACGACAATGCTCCATCGTGGCGGCCACGTGCATCAACCAGAAATTTGCGTGAAAACAGAGCAAACAGAATAGCGGCACAACCCACGCCAGCAGAAACAGCGGAAGAAAGTGATGTCCGCACCGAAATAGAAATTCTCGGCATGGAAGATTTGCAGGATATAAACATTCCAGGGCTGTTGTTGATGTTTGAAACGCTTATTTTCCTGAATGACGGCGAAACTGATGCAACCGATGCAATAGATGCAATAGACGGCACAGCACTAGTAAGCATCAGCATTGCAGATTTGGAACTTACCCCCGAACAGCTTGAATTTTTGGTTGCGGTGCTAATTTTCACGGACGGCGACAATGTCAACTTTATCACTATCGAGGGCGTTTTGGACGGCGATATTTTCAACTTTTACACTAGCGAAAGCGGCTTGTTTGGCTTAATGCTAATGGAACGCCCATCAGAACCCGCCCCAACCGCCGCACCAGAGCCAGAGCCAATCGCACCAATAACAGCGCCAGCCGTGCCAACCGCACAAACAAACGAAATTCGCTTGCAAATCGGCTTAGCAGAGTTTCAAGTTAATGGCGTTAACATGAACGGCGAAGTTGCACCGTTTATCGATGCCGCATACAACCGCACAATGGTACCGCTCCGCCTTATTTCAGAGGCGTTGGGTGCAACCGTAACGTGGTCGGAAGAAACTAGCACGGTAACTATCTCGCAAAATGGCGTGGTTATTCCGTTGCAAGTCGGCGTTCCTTTGCCAGACAATATGGGAATCCCCGTTATAGTCAACGGCAGAACGTTTGTTCCTGTTGCGTATATCGGCGAAATGTTGGGCGCTGAAGTGCGTTGGGATCCCGAAGAAAGTGCGGTTTATATTTCTGGCAACTAGCCAAAATGAAATTGTGAACCATTAAAACGGTTAAAACCGTGGGTGCTGGCTTGGCTCGCTTGGGCTAAGTCAGCACACCAATCTTTTTAGTAATTTTAGCCAAAGTCATTGCAGAAAAAACCTATCATTTATGAAAAATTGCACAAATTTTGCGAAAATTTTTGCAAAAATTTTTTCGTAATTGCTATTGACACGGCTGCTCCTTTGTGGAAAAATTAGATAGTCAGCAAGGAAAAAAACAAAAAAACAGAAACGAGAGGAAATCAGTATGAAAAAATCATTTATTTTAGCAACACTGCTCTTAGTTACAGGCTTGTTGACCGCTTGCGGCAGCGATGAAACCAACCTTACATTCGGTTGGTGGGGAAACCCAACCCGCAATGAGCAAACGACCGCAGTATTAAACCTGTTTATGGAAGAAAACGAGGGCGTTTTTGTGGAAGAATTGCAAGCTGGCTGGGGCGATTATTGGCCAATGCTCCGCACGTTAGCACCCGCTGGCGATTTGCCAGATGTCATTCAAATGGACTGGTCAACTTTGCTTGAATTTAGGGAAAACGATTTACTTGTTGATTTAACGCCAATGTTTAATGACGGGCGTATAAGAACCGCAAATATCCCGCAAACTGTAATCGAGGGCGGTCGTGTTGGCGGCGGAATTTACGCAATCTCGGCGGGTATGAACGTTACGGCAATGGTTTACAACACAACATTGCTGACCGAACTAGGCTTGTCTGCCCCAAGAAACATAACGTTACAGCAATTTATAGATTTAAGCCGCGAAATATACGCACTTTCAGGAGTGCGGACAAATTGGGCGTTTAACGACCCCGCAAACCAAATGGAAATTCATTTGCGCGCGCAGGGCGTGGTTATGCTAGAATCCAACGGAATGGGCGGCAGCCCCGCTAATTACGAGGAATTTTTTGAAGTAATAGCCTTGGGAATCGCAGAGGGCTGGCATATTCGCTCGGAAGATATGGCGGGCCGCGACGGCACAGCACAAGATCCGCTGGTTTATCCGCCAAATATGGATAACCCCAATTTGCGTACATGGAATACTCCTGTATGGTCAAACATGATAGTTGCGTTGGCTGACAACGCACCAGCAGGCGTAGAATTAGCAATGACTACATATCCGTCCACAAACCCGCTAGTTTCCAACTTTGGCAGAGCATCGATGTTTTTATCGATAACCACGCAAAGCGACAACGTGGACGAAGCGGCAGCATTAATCGATTTTTGGCTGAATGACGAGCGTCCGCACCGCATTATGATGGCGGAACGTGGCGTTATTCCAAACACGCAAATTGCAGAAATTATTTATCCGTCTTTGCCAGTGCTAAATCAGGTGCAATCGGAATTTGTTTCTTGGATGGGCGACAATTCAACGCCAGTAAATCCGCCACGCCCAGAGGGTTCGGCTGAAATTATTGACGAATTAGTCCGCATAACAGAACTGGTGGCACTCGAACAGCTTTCTCCACAGCAAGCGGCATTGGATTTCTTTAATTTTGGAAACAACGTGTTAAACTAGGAAATATAACTCGGTAAGGGCGGGCAATGCTCGCCCTTTATTTCCACCGCAAAGGAGATGTTTTTTTGGAAAAAGCTATTTTAAGCGAAAAAACGGCAGTAAGTTTTTCTGACAAGTTCAGAAAATTTATTATGAACGAAACAACAGGCGCTGTCCTGTTTGCGATGCCGTTTTTATTGGGATTTTTACTGTTTACTATTGTACCTATGGGAATGTCGCTGTATTACTCTTTTACAGATTTTAACATATTGCGCGCCCCTACTTTTGTTGGGCTGGACAACTATGTGAGAATGCTGACGGACGAGCGGCTTTTTTCGTCAATGCGCGCAACTTTTTATTTTGCGTTTACCTCTGTGCCGTTGCGGCTGTTGGTGGCGTTGCTTGTGGCGTTAATGCTGCTAAAATCCACCAAAATGACGGGCGTTTACCGTGCAATGTATTATTTGCCGTCAATTTTGGGTGCATCGGTTGCGGTGGCTGTACTGTGGCGGCAGATGTTTTTTGTAACGGGAACGGTCAACCGCTTGCTTGATGTTATCGGCTTAAATCGGGATTTTGCCTGGTTGGGCGATACCCGCACAGCCATTTGGACGTTGATTTTACTGGCGGCATGGCAATTTGGCTCGGCTATGCTGATATTTTTGTCATCGCTAAAGCAAATCCCAGAAACCTACTACGAGGCCGCCAGAATAGACGGCGCGGGCAAGTTGCGAATATTCTTCAAAATAACACTTCCGTTGCTAACGCCGACAATTTTCTTTAACCTGGTAATGCAGATGATAAACGGATTTTTGGCGTTTACACAGGCTTTTTTGGTAACGCAAGGCGGCCCAGCCGATACTACTAATTTCTTTTCACTTTATATGTTCAATCACGCATTCGCTTGGGGCAACGCAGGTTACGCCGCCGCTCTCGCTTGGATGATGCTGATTATGCTTGGCACGTTCACGGGAATTTTATTCTTGACCAAACGTTTTTGGGTATATGAGGGAGGTTTTTCTTGATGGGAGCGACAAAAACAATGGGAAAAGCGGGAAAAGCGGGGAAAATTGGAACGATAAGAACAATGAAAATATCTGAACTTATCAAACACGCCGTTATCCTATTTTTCGCATTTATTATGATATATCCGCTAATTTGGATGCTTATGAGTGCGTTCAAGGAAAGCAGCACAATTTTTCCGACGGCGGCATATTTAATCCCAGAAACGTGGGATTTTACTAACTTTGCGACAGGTTGGCAGGGCATTGGCGGACGGTTTACTTTTGCAACATTTTTCCGCAACTCGTTTATGTATGCCTCTTTAGCCAGTATTGGTGCGGTATTTTCGTCGTCGCTTATCGCCTACAGTTTTTCGCGGGGAAAATATCGGGGCAAAAAAATATTGTTTGCCCTAACAATGGCGACTTTACTGTTACCCGCACAAATTTTGATGGTGCCGCAATATTTGTGGTTTCATCAACTTGGCTGGATAGGCTCGTATTTGCCGCTTATTGTGCCAGCTTATTTTGGCGGTGCGTTCTTTATTTTCTTGATAACCAACTTTATGAACTCGATTCCAACGGAACTGGACGAGGCGGCGAAAATTGACGGAGCGTCCTTTTATGGAATTTATGTTCGCATAATTTTGCCGTTGGCTGTGCCAGCCCTTATTACAAGCGGGTTGTTCTCATTCATATGGCGCTGGGACGATTTTATGGGCCCGCTGCTGTATGTGCAAGGTCAACAGCGGTTGTTCCCCGTAACTTTGGCACTACGCTTTTTCGCCGACCCCGCCGCCAGCACCGATTGGGGCGCAATGTTCGCAATGAGCACACTTTCACTAGTGCCAGCCGTGGCAATTTTCATATTCTTCCAAAAATATTTGGTTGACGGAATTTCTACTACGGGATTGAAAGGCTAAAACTGCCAATCAGTAGTTGGAAAATTACATTTGTTAAAAGGGAATGGGCAAACGGGCGACCGTTTGCCCCAACCAACGGGGGGCGTTGGTGTTAGGGGTTTCACCTGTCCGCCGACAGGTGGGCAACGGGCGACCGTCCTCGGTCGCCCGTCCGTCTAATCCCCAATGTTTCAATGAAAGTGTACGCAGGTGGGGCTGATTTGCATTAAACATAAACCAGAAAGGGCGTTATAAAAATGCACGAAATTTTGTATATTGAAAAAGAAAAATTACTGCCGATAATCGATGCGGTGGTTCGCAAGACAATGGAAATGGATTTGCTTTGGGATTGGCCTTGCGGAGTGGCTTATTACGGCGTTTGCGATGCAATAAAAGCCACCGAAAATGACGAATATTTTGAACTGCTGAAAAATCGGATAGACGAGTATATCGAGTTGGGCTTGCCGACTGCGTTCACGGTCAATATTTGTGCAATGGGGCATTCTGTGCTTGCGTTGCACGAAAAAACGGGGGACGAAAAATATTTGGATATTTGCAACGAAAAAATCGCATATCTAAAAAAAGCCCCACGTTTCGGCGAAAGTGTGATACAGCATACCGTTTCGTCCAAAAATGACTTTCCCGAGCAAGCATGGGCAGATACGCTGTTTATGGCGGCTTTGTTTATGCTGAAAATGGGCGTAAAGTTAAAAGACGAAACGCTTATCAACGATGCACTAAATCAATATTATTGGCATATCGAGTTTTTGCAGGACAACAGTTGCGGCTTGTGGTATCACGGTTACAACAACATCGAAAAAAGCCACATGAGCGGCTTTTACTGGGGACGCGCGAACGCTTGGGCGGCGTATACATTAAGCCAAGTTGCCCGTGTTTTGCCCGAACCGTATTTGTACCCTAAATTTATGGATATTGCGGGCTCGATAAATGAGCATTTAACGGCGTTGAAAGCGCTACAAACTGAAAACGGCTTGTGGCGTACAATTTTGGACGACCCCGAAAGTTACGAGGAAATTTCCGCCAGTTGCGGAATAGCGGCGGCGATGGCGGTGCGGGGCAATCCGTTGCACCGCAAATATGTAAAATTGGCACTATCGGGCATTTTGGCGAACATCTCCGAAAATGGCAGGGTGCAAAACGTTTCGGGCGGCACAGCTATAATGCGCGACAGGGACGGCTACAGAAACATCAGTCGCAAATGGACACAAGGCTGGGGGCAAGGGCTGGCTTTGGCGTTTTTGTCCGCTATATTCCAAGCGGAAAAGTTTAGCGGCGATGGTGCATTGTAAAAAAATTTGTGCTATAATTTATTTGTGGTGTCAGTCGGGTTTTTGGATTTACCGATTGGCACTACTAATGTGTTTGAAGTTAAACAACTTAACAAAAAAATGCGGGGTCAAGGGGACGCGTTCCCTTGCGGGGTCCAGGGGCAGCGCCCTTGGCGGGTGTGGGCAGAGCCCACGGTTTTAATGTTTTAAGGAGGAATTTTTATGAACGTGTTAAACACAAAATTTGCAACTGAAATGGTAGGAACAATAGCCAATATGTACCGTTTAGGCTGGAACGAACGCAACGGCGGCAATTTGACAACTTTGCTAACGCCGTCCGAGGTGGAGGAAGTTTTGTCGCCTAAGCAAGTTTTGCGGGAGATTCCGCTAAACTTTGATGCAAAACCGCTTGCCCAAAAATTTTTTATGGTAACGGGATCGGGCAAATATTTTAAGAATGTTGAAAATGCACCAACCGAAGTTTTGGGCGTTGTGCAGGTTAGCGAATGCGGCAAAAAGCTAAATTTATTGTGGGGCTTGGAAAACGGGGCAGTTCCGACCAGCGAACTTCCGTCCCATTTTATGAGCCATATCGTCCGCTTGCAACAAGACGAAAACCACCGCATAATTATGCACTGCCACCCCACAAACCTCATTGCAATGACATTTTCGCATAGCCTACAGGAAGAAGAAATTACCAAAACGCTGTGGGAAATGTCAACGGAATGCTTGGTTGTCTTCCCCGAGGGCGTTTCTGTTGTGCCGTGGATTGTGCCAGGCACAAACGAAATCGGCAAAGCGACTTCCGCAAAAATGGCGGCCGCACGGCTTGTTATTTGGCCGCACCACGGAATTTACGCCGCAGGTTGCAGCCTGGACGAGGCTTTTGGCTTAATCGAAACCGCCGAAAAAGCCGCAACGATATACACCGCCGTTTGCGCACAAGGCGGCAAAAAGCAAACTATCACTGACAGCGAATTAAACGATTTAGGAAAAGCGTTCGGCGTTGTGCCACGGAAAGGAATTTTGAAAATATGAAAAATATGACGAAAATACGCAAAGCTGGCGTGATGTTTGTGCATAAAAATAAATTTGACGAATACGAAAAACGCCACAACGAACTGTGGCAAGAAATGAAAACCGCTATCCACGAGCATGGCGGCAGTAATTATTCCATATTTTTGGAAGAAGAAACGGGCAAGTTGTTTTCCTACATAGAACTGGAAAGCGAAGAAAAATGGGAACAATTAGCCCAAACCGATATTTGCAAAAAATGGTGGGCTTATATGCAGGATATTATGGAGACAAACTCCGATAATAGCCCGATTTATCAGCCGTTGCGAGATGTTTTTTATTTGGGTTGATTTGCTATATATTGGAACGAGACGAATATCGGAACGGGCAAACATCGGAACGGGCAAACATCGGAACGGACGAACGTCGGAACGGGAAAACATCGGAACGGGCAAACATCGGAACGGGCAAACATCGGAACGGGCAAACATCGGAACGGGCAAACATCGGAACGGGAAAACGGGCGACCGTCCTCGGTCGCCCGTTTATCCCCAACCATTCCGCCCGTTTATCCCCAACCATTCCGCCCGTTTATCCCCAACCATTCCGCCCGTTTATCCCCAACCATTCCGCCC
>WRKK01000313.1 GCA_009782245.1 Defluviitaleaceae bacterium
GTGTCAACCTGCGATATTTGAATATCTATCATTTTTTCGTCAACATACAAATAATTTGATATAACCTTGATAATATCGATTTTAATATTCTCCAAAATTTGCGGTGAACAGCCCGTGCGGTCGTAAATTAGTGCAAATTTTAGCCTATCTTTTGCCACGATACGCGGTTGCGGTGGCTTGCTTGCTAATAAGTTAGAAATTCCCATAAATTCCCCTTTCTCGGCTATTTTCCATTAAACAGGTTTTTCAGCCTGCTCATAAAACCGTCGTCGTCCGCTTCAATTTCCATTAGCGGCACAGAGCTATCCAAAACACGACTAGTAATATTGCGAAACGCCCTGCCAGCCTTGGATACATCGTCAATAACGCACGGCTCGCCCCTGTTGGTGGAGATAATAATTGCCTCGTCGTCTGGCACAACGCCCAAAACGTTTATTGCCAAAATTTCGGTAACGTCTTCCAACGTCATCATATCGCCACGTTTCATCATGTTCGGTTTAATTCTGTTAAGGATAAGTAGCGGATCGCCCAGTTCAGATGCCTCTAGTAAGCCGATAATGCGGTCGGCATCGCGCACCGCCGAAACTTCGGGCGTTGTTACAACAATGGCTTTGTCCGCACCCGCCACGGCGTTCTTAAACCCCTGCTCAATTCCAGCAGGACAGTCGATTAGAATGTAATCAAATTCTTCGCGCAAGGCATCGCAAAGTTCTTTCATTTGTTCGGGATTAACCGCCGTTTTATCCTTAGTTTGGGCGGCTGGCAATAAGCATAAATTGCTGTATCGTTTATCCTTTATGTACGCTTGCTTTAGCCGACAAGTCCCCTCGACCACATCAACAATATCATAAACAATCCTATTTTCCAAGCCCATAACAACATCAAGGTTACGCAGCCCAATATCGGCATCGACCAACGCAACTCGCTTTTTTTCCATTGCCAACCCAATTCCCAAGTTAGCCGTAGTAGTGGTTTTACCCACTCCGCCCTTTCCAGACGTTATAACGTAAACTTCACTCATTTTTTTCCTCCAAACATTAAGACCTTGGGGCGCCCGCCTGCCGGACGGGCAGGCTGCCCCAAACCCCGCAAGGACGCGCGCGTCCTTGACCCGCATTTTTTATTGTTTTGTCAAGTGGACAAAAATTTTTATTTTTTTGGGAAAATTAAGTCGCCCAATTTTTTATTTATTTAATTTTTCTAATTTATTAAAGGTGCAATAAACACTTGACCGTCTTGCATATAGGCACAGGCGGGCGTTTTGCGTTTGTGTTCTTCTGGGATATAGACTATTGCGTTGGCGATGCGTAGTTGCGTGGGGCGAAAGACTAGCCCAGAGACGAAAGTTTCTTCGTTGCCAGCACAGCCAGCGTGAACAAACCCTTTTAACGCACCGAGGACAATAACGTGTCCACCTGCAATAATTTCGCTGCCTGGGTTGGCATCGCCAATTACCACAACAGAGCCGTGGTGGCGAATAGCTTGCCCAGACCGCAGTCCGCCCTGGTGGTAAGTTGTATCGTGAACATTATGTAATAAATCGGCAGGAGCGGTTGGCGTAAACGTTGGTTTTATGGGGTTTATTGGGCTTGTTGGGTTTAGTTTTTCGTTTGTCTTTAGCCCTTTTTTGCGTGAAAATGGGACATCTAAGGTAGTTTCTGCCGTGATAATGTCCATTAACCGCCATTCTTCCTCTTCGGTTAAATCTCTGCCAGTAAAAACCACATTGGATTTTGCACCGTTAAAAAATTTTTTTGCACCTAATATCTTTTTATGAAAATGCGTCTGCAAATCACGAAAAGGCATTCTCGAGTCCAACGCAATAGTAATCTCGTCTTTCCGCCCTTTCAGCACAACGCTGTTTTTGTTTGTTATCAATAAACCCTCATCTCCTTATTATCCCAAACATTAAAACCTAGGGGCACCCGCCTACCGAACGGGCAGGGACAGGCGAGCCGCCCCACAGTTCTAATTTTTATTGCACAATAGCATTACGTGCTACTGGAAATTCTATTGCGGTTTCTGGCATTAGGAAAGCGTAGATAACGTCGCGCGCTATTTGAGTTGCCGAGGCACTCATTGCGCTGGTGTCGCCAAATGGCACCATTACGTAAACGGCAATTTCGGGGTTCTCGAATGGGGCAAAGCCGCCAAAACTGGAGTGTGCTGGGCGTGTTTGGGCTTGCTCCGCTGTGCCTGTTTTTGCCGCAACTCGTATTGGAAAGCCCCTAAAATGCGAGGTGGCTGTTCCTCTGCCCTCGGTTGCTATTATCATGCCGTGTTGTATCGCTTGCCACGTGGATTCCGATAGCTCCATGCCTGTGTTTTCTGGCACGGGGTTAGCTTGCTGAACAATTTCGCCGTTTGCGGCGGTTACGGTGTCAACCAAATGAAACGGTAAACGTACGCCGTTGTTCGCTATTTGCGTGATGTACCTTGCCATTGTAGCCGCCGAATAAATGTTGTACGATTGCCCAATCGCTGTGCGAATCGTGTCGCCGTCAAACCAATCCCATTGTGCGCGCGGTGCAAACTCGTTTAGGCTTAAATGCTGAAATTGCTTAAACCCAGGCGATGACATTATGTTGGGAACAACCGAACGGTTGAATGTATCGGCAAGTTCGCCAACTTCAACGCCTGTCCGCTGATTTAAGCCGAAAAATTCCATAAATTGGTTTAGAACCTCAATCCGCTGTTGCTGGTTGCTGCCCGACCGCATCGCCGTTTCATAGAAAAAGTAGTTGCACGAAATTCCGATTGCACCCGCAACATTTAGCACACCAAGCCCGTTTGCGTTCCAGCAACGAGCCACTGGCAACCCTGCGCGCGTAAACGTACCGCGCGTTGAGATTGTGCTGGTTGGCGTAATAGCGCCAGTTTCCAAGGCGGCGGCGGCGGAAATCATTTTGAACGTTGAACCTGGTGCGCGACCCTCCATGAATGGGCGGTTGACAAGCGGGTGCGTGGGGTCGTCGCCGTTTACCCGTGCGTAATATTCCGCATCGATTGTGTTGGCAAGCATATTGTTGTCAAAAGACGGATAGCCAACCGCCGCCAAAATCGCTCCAGTAGCGACATCTGCGACAACAACCGAACCAGTTGACGGGTCGAGGTTCAGCATTTGCGGCGTTATCTCACCAAGCCGCATTTTTTCTACCACAAAATTATTAACCGTGGTTGCCCCGCTTTGCACTCGTGCCAAAAAGTCGTCCTGGTCGGATAAAATCCCCAAATCGACCATCGCCGAAAACATTATAACTGGGCCTAAATAGCCGTCGTTCACGCCGTCCACCAAAATGCGGACAATTTGCGGACGATCTTCTCGGTTAAACGTTGCCTCGGGGAAACGCTCCAAAATAAAGGTTCGCAGCACATACGCCGCACTTTCCTCGGTGGATTCCATTACTTCACGAATGGGAATCCAGCCGCCTGTTATTAAGTTGTTGAAAATTTGTTGCGGTGCAACTTGCCCCTCGCGCGGCGAGCCGCCTTGCAAGCGGCGAATGTTGATTTCTGTGAGGTAATCTTTCAAAATGTTGAAAGTACGCCGCTGCATATCCATATCTATCGTAAGAAAAATGTTGTCGCCTGGTATTGGGCTTGTAACTTCGGGCGGTGTGCCAACTTGCCGCCCCGTGGACGGATTTATCTCGACAAGCTGTGTGCCGATTGTGCCGCGCAAGTTCCGCTCCATAGAGCGTTCTAGCCCAGTTTTGCCTATCATATCATCGTCAAAATAGCCCTCGTCTGGAAACGCCAGCAAATCTTGATCGGTAACTCTGCCCGTGTAGCCCAACATATGGCTAAAGTAGATGCCTTGCGGGTATTCTCGCAACGTGCGAATGTCGATTCCCACGCCAGAGAAGAAAGCACTTTGCTCTTCGATAGCCGCAACCGTTGCAAACGAAACGTCCGAGGCGATGTCAAAAAGTTGCGGATTAAATCGGCGGACATAAAGCTGTTCGCGCAGGTTCAAAATTCGCCGTGCGTCCTCGTTGGAGAGTTCGGGGTCAATGTTGAACTGTTCCCGCAAAAATATGAAAGAATCGGCAGCACTAGTAGTGCCAGGGTCGGGAACGGTCATATCGTCATTCCAGCGAAAAATGCGTGCTTGGCGGATTTCAGGCGTTCCGCCACCCAAAGTAAACTCGTAAGGCCATTCGTTCGTCATGGGAAACTCTTGCAGAAAGGTTTCGCCGTTGCGTTCAAACAGGCGCGTAAGTTCCAAAAGTGCCTCGTTGGAGATGGACTCGCTAACGCTGGGGTCCATTGTAACAACGTGGGCGGTAATGTTAGTTGTAAGCGGCCTGCCGAAACGGTCGTAAATATTGCCGCGCGGTGCGGGAATAGTCTGCTCGACGGTTGAAGTGGGCGGCGGAGCGATTGTAAACGTATCGGAAATTACTATTTGCAAGTGAAAAAGTTCACCCGCCAAAATAAAGAATAGCACAGCGGTAAGCATAAGCATCCACACAATGCGGTTAGTAAGAAATCCGACAGTCCATTTGAAAGCGTCGCGTGCAAGTTCGTTCATAAAAATCACTCCTTAAAAAAAGTACGTCTATTATTTTCAAAACTTTCAATTTTACTGTTAATCACGAACATCAGCCCATAAAGCGGCATTGTAAGCAGGGCGGTGTAAATTGTTCGTGGTATGATAATTGTTGCGAAATAAAAGCCAAAGTTAAACCAACCTCGGAAGAGGAAATTAGTGAAAAATACTAGCAGCTGGTAGGCAAGCGTGGCAGAAACGACAATCCCGAACGGCAGAAAGTAGTTATCTTTGAAATAATCCTTAAAAGGCTTGCCAGCCACAAAGCCCGTCAGCATACCGAGCATAGCGTTAAGCCCGATAAAATGTCCGCTGAATAAATCCTGGGTAAGCCCCGCAAAAAAGCCAAATATAGCACCTTCAACATCGCCGCGCAAAATACCATAGCTAACAATGAAGATAATAGCGGTATCTGGCGTTGCACCGAGGATAGCGAACCGAATAAACACGGTGGATTGTAAAACGTAATTTATTATTATTAGGGCGGTTATACAGGCGATTCTCATGGTTTTTGCTCCCGATTTTTCTGTTTTTGTTTGCTTTTTTACACTTTTGTTTTTACTTTACCGACTGGACATTCTAGCATAAAGCCGTTTTAACGGTAAAATTATTGTAACTGTTTTTTACGATACACTATTTTTGAAAATTTGTCAATAGGTTGAAAAAAGTTTTTTTTGGGATTTGTGTGGATAAACGAAAAATCCAAAAAATCGGAAATATCTGTCTATCGAACGGGCGACCAAATGGGCGGACGGGCGACCGAATGGGCAAACGGGCGACAAAATGGGCAAACGGGCGACCAAATGGGCAAACGGGCGGAATGATTGGGGACGGGCGACCGACCCGCCTGTCGGACGGGCAGGGGACGGTCGCCCCTACGTGGCGTTGTTGTAGGGGCGACCGTCTCGGTAGCCCGTTTTTCCCCTACATTTTCGCCCGTTTACCCATTCCGATACAGTCTGCCTGTCGCCCCACGGTTTTGCTCTTATCCCTAACCAGCAGAAATTTTACCAAAACTTTCCGCTAAATCTTTGTATAGTTTGTTGTAGATTGGGTAGCGTTTTTCGTAACGCTGAACGGCGGCTGAATCTGGTTTGTAGGATTGGGTTACTGCTATTAGCTTGCTGCAAGCCTCTTCTACGGTAGGATATGCACCTGCACCAACCGCCGCTAAAATAGCCGCACCAAAGGCTGGGCCTTCGGCACTGTTTATTTTGTCAACCCGTAAATTTAGCACGTTTGCCGTTATTTGACACCATAACGCACTTTTCGCACCGCCGCCGATTATCCTTGCCGAGCTAAACGAAACGCCCAACTTTTTTATCGCTTCAAGATTATCCCGCAAACTGTACGCAACACCCTCTAAAATAGCCAAAGTCATGTCCGCACGAGAAGTATAAGTTGCCATTCCCACAAATGCACCCCTTGCAAACGGGTCGTTTATGGGCGTACGTTCGCCGCTTAAATATGGCAAATAGTAAACCGAGTTATTGCCCAAGTTTTCGGGCTTTATCGCTGTTTGCTCGCTGTTGTAATCGGTTACGTTAAGCACATCTTCTATCCACCATTTGGTAGATGCCGCCGCACCCAAAGTAACGCCCATCATGTGATACGCCCCGTTTGCATGGCAAAATGAATGCACTGCACTTGCGGCACGGTCAACCGCAAATTTATCGGTTGCCGCAAAAACAACGCCGCTTGTTCCCAGCGAAAGTGAGCACATTCCCGCAGATACTGTGCCTGTGCCAACTGCACCAACTGCTTGGTCGCCGCCGCCGATAACAACTATCGTGTCTTCCGAAAGACCCGTTAATTTTGCCGCCGCCGCCGTAACTTTGCCAACCGCCGCACTCGATTTGTATAATTTTGGCAACTGCTCTTGTTTTAAGCCAGCGATTTCTAGCATAGTTTGCGACCATTCCCGTTTTTGCACGTCCAATAATAATGTACCCGAGGCATCGGATTCATCTGTCGCAAACTGCCCAGAAAGCTTGTAGGCTATGTAATCCTTGGGTAGCATTACTTTTTTTATACGGGCAAATAATTCTGGCTCGTGTTCTTTCATCCACAAAATTTTTGGCAACGTAAAGCCCGTTAATGCGATGTTTGCCACGTTTTCCAATAATTTTTCCCTGCCAACAACATTGTTAAGATAATCGCATTGTGCGGTTGTCCGCTGATCGTTCCATAAAATTGCACGGCGGATAACTTTATCCTCGGCATCTAGCACAACCAAGCCGTGCATTTGCCCGCTAAACGAAACCGCCGCAATGTTCGGCACAGCCGCAGTTAATTCCCGCAAGCCGTCCGCCGTTTGCTCCCACCAATCATCGGGGTGCTGCTCCGATTCCACGCCGCTTTGATATAGCGGATAATCCCGCATAACTATTTTTAGCACCTTGCCGTGTTCGTCCATTGCAAGTATTTTTGTGCCGCTAGTGCCAACATCTACTCCTGCTGTTATCATAAAAAACCCTCCCATAAATCAAATGCAATTTGCGATTTATCGCATATTGCGTAAATTTTTGCACAATTATATACATAACCGTCAAAATAAAGTATAATAAAATCTGCGACAAAATACAAGCAAAAATTTTTGCACGTTAAAACCACACGCAAAATCACAAAAATAGGGAGGATTTATTATGCAAAAACAAGTTTTAGCAATACACGATATTTCTTGTGTTGGACGCTGTTCGCTAACTGTGGCGTTGCCAGTTATATCTGCGGCGGGCATTATGACTTCGGTGTTGCCAACCGCTGTGCTTTCCACACATACAGGCGGCTTTACGGGCTACACTTACCGAGATTTAACCGCCGATATGTTGCCAATAGCCGATCACTGGCAAACTTTGGCGGATAACTTGCCGCCATTTAACGCAATCTACACAGGATATTTAGGCTCTTACGAGCAACTGGACATAGTAGCCGAATTAGCCAAACGTTTCAAAACAGACGACACCTTGCTTATTGTAGACCCTGTTATGGCGGATAACGGCAAACTATACGCAGGTTTTTCGGAAGATTTTCCGCAAGCAATGGCAAAATTATGCCAACAAGCCGATGTTATAACGCCAAACATTACCGAGGCGTTGTTTATGCTAGAAAAACCCTATAACCCAGGCCCGTACACAGAAGATTATATAAAGCAATTATCAAAAGAATTAGCAGAAATGTGTAAAAGCGACAAAAGCGATAAAAACGACAAAAGCGACAAAAAAACCACAAAAGTTGTGCTAACAGGCGTTTATTTTGACGAAAACGGCGATTATGGCGCTTCTGCCTATAATTCTGCCGATGGCAAGGGTGCGTTTATGCTAGGCGAGCGTGTTCCTGGTTATTATCACGGCACGGGCGATTTATTTGCCAGCGTTTTAACCGCCGCACTAGTGCAAGGCTGCCAGCTAGGAGAATCCGCCAAAATAGCAACAGAGTTTACACTAGAAAGCATACAACGCACATACAACGCCCAAACGGACATTAAATACGGCGTTAATTTTGAAGATGGCTTGAAAAATTTAGCCGCCATAATAAAAGCCAACAAGCCCGCATAATGCCGAAAATAACCAAAATAATCCAACGCAACGCCAAAAACTTGCGCAACTATTGCATTATAGCCGCAATTTTAGTCGCTTATTACATTGCAACAAATTATTTTTTTGGATACGTAAGCCCAACAATGATACTTTTTGGTTTGCCGTGTCCTGCGTGTGGTTTTATGCGGTCGGCGTTGCTGTTTTTAGGGGGAAATTTCAGCGAAAGTTTTGCTATGCACCCGCTATTTATGCCAGTTTTAGCGTTTGCCGTATTTGCCGCACTATACACTTTCGTAGGAGACCGCCAAAACCGCCAAAAAAAGATAAACCGCCTAAAATACGGCGTTATTTTGCTATTATTAACCGCCATTGTTTTATATGTTTACCGCATGGCAACCATTTTCCCCCACCAAGAGCCGCTTTTGCTGAATACAAATTCTGTGTTGCATGGTATTTTGGCGGGGTTGGGGGAATAGAAATATCGGGACGGGCAAAACGGGCAAACGGGCAAACGGGCAAAACGGACAAACGGGCAAAACGGTCGCCCCCCCCCACGGTTTTGTCGCCCGTTCCCCCACGATTTTGCAGCCCGTCCCCCACAGTTTTGCAGTTAATTTTGCAGTTGACAGGAGGTGCATTTATGGAAGATTTAGAACTATGGCAACAGTACAAAGATACAAAAAGCCCAGAGGTTAGGGAAAAATTGATATTAAAATATGCTCCGCTGGTAAAATATACTGCGGGGCGGCTTGCAATACATTTGGGGCAACACATGGATTTTGACGACCTTATTAGTTACGGGATTTTTGGTTTGATTGATGCTATTGACAAATTTGATATGGTAAAAGCGGTAAAGTTTGAAACATACGCCACTGTGCGAATACGTGGCGCTATTATCGACGGCATACGCAGTCAAGATTGGGTTCCACGGGTGTTGCGGGAAAAGCAAAAAAAACTAGAACAAACCGCCGCCAAACTGGAATCCGAACTAACCCGCAAGCCAACCAACGAAGAATTAGCAGATGCACTAAAATTATCAGTCGACGAACTGCACCAGCTTACAAACGAATCGTCAGTACACTCGCTGGTCTCGTTGGATAATTACCTAACAAACTATGACATAGATTTTGAAGCCCCGTACTCCCCAGAAGATACGCCCGAGGGCTATTCCGACAACCAGGAAATAAAAAAAATGTTAGAGCAAGCAATAGAAGCTCTTAACGACCGTGAAAAATTATTGGTAACTCTTTACTATTTTGAGGAACTTCCGTTAAAAGAAATTAGTAAAATTTTAGGGGTGTCGGAGTCGCGCACCTCGCAAATTCATACAAGAGCATTAACAAAAATGCAGGATATTTTGGGCGAATATAAATATATTTTGTTTTCGTGATAATTTTATTGGATATTTTTACTAAAAAGTGGCGAAAAAAGGCGGAAAAATCGCACTTTTGACAAATGCGGTTTTTTTTAGTATAGTGATGTAGTCATGTTTTGCTTGAATGTTAGGCAATAAAAAATCTGTGTTCAATAGTTTATAATTTAGAATGTTCAGAATGGGGCTGTATTTGTGATAAGTCTTGACAATGTTACAAAAATATACGGCAATAAAGTTGATGCCTTGCTAGGCGTTACGCTGGAGATTGCCGAGGGCGATATTTTCGGCATCGTGGGCAAAAGCGGTGCTGGCAAAAGTACCATGCTAAAGCTAATGGGCTTGCTAGAAAAACCCACCAGCGGCAAAATAAAAATTTTAGATAGCGACGTAAGCACCATAACCGCCAAAGATGCCAACGCCATTAAAAAAAATATAGGTACGGTGTTTCAGGGCTTTAATTTGCTTGCCCAACGCAATGTGGAAAAAAACATTGCGTTCCCGCTAGAATTAATCAAGGAAAAAAAGCCATATATAAAGGCTCGCTGTGCCGAATTAGCCGAAGTTGTCGATTTATCCGAAAAACTAAAAGCCTACCCCGTACAGCTTTCTGGCGGACAAAAACAACGGGTGGCAATAGCCCGTGCACTAGCAACCAAGCCCAAAATACTACTCTGCGACGAACCCACATCTGCACTTGATAGCTTTACAACTCGCGAAATCCTTAAACTACTAAAAGAAATCAACAAAAAACTGGGCATAACCATAGTTATCATCACGCACGAGATAGGCGTTGTAAAATCTATTTGCAACAAAACCGTTGTACTAGACGAAGGCACTATCGCCGAAATGGGCAACACTGCCGAAGTGCTGAAAAACCCGCAAAGCCCCATAACTAAACTATTGCTAGGCATTGACGAAGACGAAATTTTATGATTTTTTATGACTTTTTATGATTTTTTATGACTTTTGTGAAATTTTCACAAAAATAGGAGGTGAATTTTTTGGATTTATGGCAAACTTTTTTGGATTTTCGCTTTATTTTATGGGACGGAATTATCGAAACATTTTACATGACGTTTGTTTCGGTTAGTTTGGCGTATGTGCTTGGCTTGCCGCTTGGCGTTTTGCTAGTTGTTACTGGCGCGGATAACCTTATGCCCAACAAAATTATCAACTCTGGTTTGGGAATGATGGTAAACACGTTGCGGTCAATTCCTTACATTATACTAATTATCATATTAATCCCGTTATCAAGGGCAATAGTAGGCACAATGATTGGCCCGTCCGCCGCAATAGTTTCGCTGGTAATAGCCGCCGCCCCGTTTGTTTCCCGTTTGGTAGAAACATCGATAAACGAAATAGACCAAGGTGTTATAGATGCCGCAAAGTCTATGGGCGCTACTAATTTTCAAATTATTTCAAAAGTGATAATTCCTGAAAGTGTGCCGTCTTTAATACGTGGCTTTGCTATTACAACTATCACGCTTATTAGCTTTTCGGCAATGGCAGGTGCTATTGGTGCTGGCGGACTAGGGCATATCGCAATACGCTACGGCCACCAACGAAACATGACAGATGTTATGATTGTTACAATCATAATTATCGTGATTATTGTCGCTATTATCCAGTTTTTATTCAACACGTTAGCGGCAAAAATCGACAAAAAATTGGTACAATAAAGCATTTGGGTGTTTGTACAATATGCACAAATATCCACCTTAAAACTTGGAAAATATGGCAATTTATATTGCACAAAAATTGAAAACGGAGGAATTTTACATGAAACGGAATTTTACTTTTGCTATTTTAGCTGTTTTAACCCTGGGATTAATCACTTTATCGGCTTGCGGCGATGATGCTGGCGGAAATACTGGAAACAACGGCACTATTGTAGTTGGTGCTACCGCTGTGCCGCATTCCGAAATATTAGAGCAAGTTGCACCAATATTGGCGGAACAAGGCTACACGCTAACTATCGTACCATTTGACGATTTCATATTGCCCAATTTAGCACTAGATGCTGGCGATTTAGATGCAAACTTTTTTCAGCACGTTCCTTATTTGACCTCGTTTAACGCACAACATGGCTTAACTTTAGTACCCGTTTTTGGCGTTCATTTTGAACCGTTGCAAGTTTACGCAGGCCGAGAGGACAGTTTGGCTAGTATCCCGCAAGGGGCAAGCATAGCAATTCCAAACGATCCAACCAACGAGGCACGGGCATTACTATTACTGGAATCTTTAGGGCTGATAGAATTAACGGCTGGTTTAGGGCTTACCGCTACTGCCAACGATTTAGCCAGTAACCCGCACGATTTGAATATTATTCCAATGGCAGCCGAAATGTTGCCGCCAGCTTTACCCGATGTTGATTTTGCTGTTATAAACGGCAACTTTGCACTAGCAGGTGGCGTTACTGATAGAGCAATTTACGGCTCGGGCGAATCGGTTGATTCCGAGGCGGCTATTCAGTTTACTAACTACGTTGTTGTCCGCGCGGGCGACGAAAATTTATCCGCTGTGCAAGCCTTAATAAACGCAATAAACACCGACACAATCAGAGATTTTATAAACAATCGCTACGAGGGTAGAGTTGTGCCACAGTTTTAATTTTTAACAATAATTTTTAACGATTTGACAAGCAGCTAACAAATATGTTACTCTATTTGTTAGCTGTTTTTGGGTTCGGGCTTTAGGTTCTAACGGAAAACGGGAAAAACGGGCAATACGGGAAAAACGGGCGACCGAGGACGGTCGCCCCTACCTGACCGCCGTCAGGCGGGCGGGGACGCA
>WRKK01000314.1 GCA_009782245.1 Defluviitaleaceae bacterium
TACCCACCACAAACCCGCCCAAGTGCTTAAAACTTAAAACCTAAAACCGTGGGCGCTGCCCACACCCGCCAGGGCACTGCCCTGGACCCGCAAGGGAGCGCGCCCCCTTGACCCCGCAAATTTTTATGAAAGTTTTTATAATTTGCAACTGATTTTTTGGGGAACGAATTTTTGCCCCCGACCAATAAAAATTTTACGGGGTCAAGGGGCGAAGTCCCTTGCGGGTTCTAAGGGCAGCGCCCTTAGCGGGGTGTGGGGCAGAGCCCCACGGTTTTGACTTTGTTTGTTGAGAAGAGGAAATTTTATGACACTAAAATTTTTTGCACAGATAAGTTTGGTGCTGGTGCTGACGGTGGTTTCTATATTTGCGGTGTTTGCTACTGGGCGTGTGGACGTTCAGCCTGTTAGCCAAGCGGAAGTTGACCGTGCTATGGGGCTGTTGCAGGAGTCGCTTGCTAATCCCCGCTTTACATATATTGACTTTTTGCGGGAAAATCAGGCATTGCGCGGTACAACGCCGCCGTTTGCCGAAAGTGTGCAGATTGATGCCAATATTGCGTACGGCGAGGGCCTTTCTTATGAATTGCACATTCCGCAACGGGGCTTGTATGGCTTTTATTTGACCTACATTCTGCCAGACAGCACATTTAGCAATCTTGTTATTTCGCTGTTTGTCAACGGCGAGGAGCAGTTTGACGAGGCGAGTACCCTCGTTTTGCCCGTGTTTTGGGAAGACGAAACTAAGGACTTTCCGCTAAACCGCTTTGGGGACGAGATTATGCCGATGCAACTGCAAATTGGCGGCGAACACACCGTGCAACTGTTCGATGCTGGTTTTACCACCGATAAACCCATTCTGTTCCTGCTGGAACAAGGCACAAACACCATCGAATTTCGCAACACAACCTCTAGCGAACTTGTTATTACTGGCTTTGGCGTGTTCTCGGAGCAAATTTTGCCAAGCCACACACCCGCAAACGCCGCAAACGCCGCTCTTATCACGATAAACTCCATCGATTACACCCACAAAAATTCGCCGTTTGTGCAACTGCAAGCATGGCCAAACCCCGTGCTTACGCCGTTCCACCCCGTTGACCGCTTGCTGAACGTGGTCAATATGTCCAATATGGGCGACGAGGTGTTTTTTGAGGTTGACATTCCGCAAAGCGGCTATTTTCCTATCACAATCCACTCGCTGACCGCAACGGACGATTTTTCAACGTTCGTTACAATCCGCATTAACGGCGAAATTCCCTTTGACGAGGGGCGCTCGTTCCCGCTAGAACCGTTCGGCGATGCCCGCTGGAGCAACCAAACTTTGGTTGACAACAACGGCAACCCGCTGCTTTTCTACTTCCAACAGGGGCGGAACACCGTTTCGCTTAGGACGGAACTTGCACCCGTTGCCTATCAACTGCACCAGTTGCGGCTGTTAATCGACCACATAAACCAGTTCAGCCTTGATATACGGCGGGTTGCGGGGCGCGAGATCGACCAAAACCGCACGTGGCGGTTTACCCGCTATGTGCCGCAAACCGTACAATATTTGGAAGCGTACGACATTATCCTGCGGGACATAATTTTTGCCCTAGCCGAACACACGCCCACCGAGAACCATTCCGCAATCGCAAACAACCTTATTACGGGCGTTTCGCTGTTGAACCGCTTGCGGGAACGTCCCGACGACCTGCCGCTGTTCATTGACCTGCTAAACGGCACAGATGCCTCTGTTCTGCAAATGGCGGGGATTTCGCTTGACGGACTGAACGGCACGGTCGGGCTTATCCTCAATGCCCTGTATCTCGGCGACCCAGCCGATTTGCCGCCCGAAAATTCCACGTTCCTACAAAACTTGGGCGCTGGCATACAGCACCTGTGGGCAAGCTACACTTCCGACAAATTCGTCATTCGCAACCGTGAGGACGCACTCAATATTTGGGTGAACCACTCGTATTTGCACGTGGATTTGCTACAGCAGATGGTTGATGCACAATTTACGCCGACCACGGGAATCGAGGTAAACCTTAGCATGATGCCCGATGCGGGGCGGCTGATAATGGCGCGCGCGGCGGGTACAAACCCCGATGCGGCGCTGGGAATCCCCGCATTTATGCCGTTTGAACTGGGCGCGCGCGGCGCTTTGTACGACCTCACAACTTTCCCCGATTTTTGGGAGTTTATGGGAAATCTTGTGCCAGGTGCATCGGTGGGCTACATTTTCAACGGTAGCGTGTTCGCAATCCCCGAAACGGTGGGCTTTTGGACGACCGTCTACCGCACGGATATTTTGCACCCGCTGGGAATGACCGCGCCCGACACGTGGCAAGATGTCGCCACAATGCAAGCCGAGTTGCAACGGTTTAATATGTCGTTTTTCAAGCCGATTGCCTCGGGCGTGGGCTACAAGTGGTTTTTCCAAACTTCGCCGCTAATCTACCAAAATAACGGCTTGCTATTCAGCCCAGACGGCTTGTCAACCGCAATCGACCAACCCGAATCCATCGAAGCGATAACGTTTTTGGGCGACCTGTTCACAACGTTCGCATTGGCGGAGCAAGTGCCAGCGTTTTTTAACTCGTTCAGATTTGGGCAAACGCCTGTGGGAATCATGGACCCTGGCACATATATGTTGCTAATGAACGCCGCGCCCGAACTTTTGGGGCAATGGGACATTGCACCGTTCCCAGGCACGGAACAGGCGGACGGCAGTATTTCTCGGTGGTTTATCGCAAACGGCGTTGGCTCGGCAATTTTTGACAACACCGACCGCGCGGACGAGGCTTGGGAATTTTTCAAGTGGTATCTTAGCGCCGAGGTGCAGACCGAGTTTGCAATGGCGTTAATGGCGAACTTCAACATTTTGTGGATTTCGTCCAATCTCGCCGCCTTGGAGAACCTGCCAATCGAGTATCGGCATCGCCGCACAATCCTGGATTCCATGGAATGGCTGCGGGACGTGCCGCGCAGTCCTGGGCAATATATGCTAGAACGCCGCCTTTCCGACATTTGGAACACGATGGTATTTGACGGGACATCGGCACAAATTGCGGTTGACATGAACGTTTTGGAAATCAACCGAGAGTTCGTGCGCCGCATGGTGGAGTTCGGTTTTATTGACCAAGACGGCAACCAGCTGCGCCCGTACACCGTCCACGAGTTGGACTGGGTTTTGCAACAAATAGAAGACGCTAGGAGGTTGACAAGTTGACAGCCGCAAACAACACAAAAAGTCCGCTATCTCGCATAAAAACGAGCATGAGCACCGCCAGCGACGGGTTTCACGCCTTTTTGCTACTGCTGCCGTATGGGATTCTGTTTTCGATGTTTATCGCAATCCCCATTTTGGTGGCGTTTGGGCTTTCGTTTACCTATTTTGATTTGGTGCAAGCGCCCACTTTTGCGGGGCTAACCAACTACATTGCGTTGCTAACGCAGGACACGATATTTTTTCAGCACGTATTGCCCAACACGTTGCAGTTTGCGATAATCGTGGGCCCAGGCGGCTACATGATAGCGTTTATGATGGCGTGGATTTTGGCACAGATTCAGGCATTGCCGCGCACAATTTTCGCCCTGTTTTTGTATATGCCGTCCCTTGCACCTGGCGTGTTTGTCGGCGTTTTGTGGACGACCATATTTTCGGGCAACCAGCACGGCTACGTAAACGCCCTTTTGCTAAACTGGAACTTAATCGACCAGCCGCTCCAATTCCTGCAATCGCCCGAGCATTTGATGAACATAATGATAATAGTCTCGCTGTGGAGTGCTATGGGAATCGGCTTTTTGGCGATGTTGGCGGGAATCCTCAACATAAACGAAGAATTATACGAGGCCGCCTACATTGACGGAATCCGCAACCGTTTCCAAGAAATAATCTACATAACAATTCCGTCCGTACGCCCACAAATGCTCTTCGGGGCAGTAATGGCAATAGTCGGCGCGTTCAACGCAGGAGCAATCGGCGTTACCCTAAGCGGCGCAAACCCAACCCCCCAAAACGCAGGCCAACTAATAACCAACCACATCGACGATTTCGCCTTTATCCGTTTCGAGATGGGCTACGCCGCCGCAATCAGCGTCGTACTACTCTGCATGGTCTGGGTTTTTTCAAAATTAACATACAAATTCTTCGGGGATACTGACTAAAACCGTGGGGCTCTGCCCCACACCCCGCTAAGGGCGCTGCCCTTAGAACCCGCAAGGAGCGCGCCCCTTGACCCGCATATTTTTTATGGAAATTTTGTAATCTGTAAATGGATTTTGGGGCAGACGAATTTTTGCCCCCAACCAATAAAAATTTTACGGGGTCAAGGGGCGAAGTCCCTTGCGGGTGTGGGCAGAGCCCACGGTTTTGATTTTGAGATTGAGAGGTTGACAAAATGCGAAAATCAAATTATCAGGGCATGAAGATAAATCCGACCAGGTTTCATTATTCGCAGTTGAAGTTTTATATGATACTTGTGCCGATTTCGATTTTTATGCTGTTGCCGATTTTGTTTATTGTGAGCAATGCGTTTAAGCCGATAGATGAGTTGTTTCGGTTTCCGCCCACTTTTATTGTGGAACGGCCGACTTTTGCTAATTTTCGGTATATAATGCGGGTTACGCAGGGCACGGGCGTACCAATGAGCCGCTTTTTGATAAATACGCTGGTGGTTACGGTTATTACGGTTATTTCCACGATTGGCATAACGGCGATGACGGGCTACGCACTTAGCAAGAAAAAATTCCGTGCCAAGGAGCTGCTGTTCAAAATAAACCAAGCGGCACTAATGTTTGTGCCAGCCGCCGTGGGAATCCCTCGGTATTTGGTCATAATAAACTCGGGGCTGAATAATAATTTTTTGGCACACATTATCCCGTTTTTGGCGATGCCAGTCGGGCTGTTTTTGGTCAAGCAATTTATCGACCAAGTGCCAGATTCACTCATCGAAGCGGCGCGCATTGACGGTGCGGGCGAACTTATGGTAATGTGGCGGATTGTGTTTCCGCTGATTGTGCCAGCCATGGCAACCGTGGCAATAATCACGTTTCAGGCAGTTTGGGGCGCAACCGAGGCCAGTGCAATGTTCATTGAAGACGACACGCTACGCACGTTTGCGTTTTACCTCGGCACGATTGCAGTCGGCGATAACCCCATGATGGCGGGGGTCGGCGCGGCGGCAGGGCTAATTATGTTTGTGCCAAACCTGGTAATCTTCATAGCCATGCAATCGCGCGTAATGAGTACAATGAGCCATTCAGGCATAAAGTAGGTGGCAAAATGAGAAAATTTGGAAAATTGGAAAAACTGAAAACAAATCCACCAAAATTTAGCGGGTCAAGGGGCGCGCTCCTTGCGGGGGTGTGGGGGCAGCGCCACCACGGTTTTAAGGTTTTAGCAATAATGTTAGTTTTGATTGCCTTAAATTTGGTGGAAGTTTCGGCATCGGGTGCGAACACGACGGTAACTTTTGCGGTAAACCGCATGGGTTGGGCAGTGCGTACGCAAGATGCCTATTTGCCGAACATGAATATTGTTGATTTGGGGCTTTCCGAGCCGCAATCGATGGTTTTTGGCGAAAATAATTTGCTGTACATTGCGGACACGGGCAACCGCCGCATTTTGGTGTTTGATACGACCGACAACACCGTTTTCGCCGAGTTCACGTTTGACGGCTTTAACACGCCGCGCGGCGTTTTTGTTACGCCCGATAATCGGCTGTATGTGGCGGACGCTTTGGCTGGCTCGGTGTTCATTTTGGACGCACTAACGGGCGAACATTTGCGAACCCACACCGCCCCGCAAGCGATGACGTTCGGCGAAACGCCGTTCGCGCCCAACCGTGTTGCGGTGGACATTCGGGGCAATATGTACATTGTGGGCGAGGGCGTTTTTGCGGGGATTATCCAACTATCGTCCGAGGGCGAGTTTTTGGGATTTTTCGCCTCCAACCAAACAACCCGCACATTTTTGCAAATGCTGCAAGATACATTTTTCACGGAGGCACAGCGGCAGGGCTTGGCAGACCGCTTGCCAGCCACGTTTTCGGGCGTTACGGTAGATAGGCGCGGCGTGGTTTACACGTCCACGATGGTTGCCACGCCTGGCGGCGGCGGGGGCGGCGGGTTTGGCGGCGGGGGCGGCGGCGGAACAGCCCTGCAACGCCACAATATGGCGGGTCGCAACACAATCCAGCACCCTATCCCGTTCGCATTTTTAAGCGATGTCCACGTGGACGATGCTGGCTTTATTTACGTGTCCACAACAGGCGGAATTATCGCAGTTTTCACGAATGACGGCGAGCTGATTTTCTTCTTCCAAGGCGGCTGGCAGTCGCCCGACGATGTGGCTGGCTGGTTTCAGTCGTTGCAAGGTATAGCGGTCGCTGATAACGGCGAAATTTGGGCGTTGGATTCCACTCGCAACTTTTTGCAAAGTTTCACGCCAACAGAGTACGCACAAACCGTGTTTTCCGCCCTTTCGCTGTTCAACTCGGGCTTGTACGAGGAATCCGCCGTTATGTGGAACGAAGTTTTGCGGCACAACCAGATGAGCGTTCTCGCACACGTGGGGCTGGGCAGGTCTAGCCTACAGCAACAAAATTTCAACCTAGCCATGAGTTCGTTTTACCTAGCCAACCACCGAGATTACTACAGCGCCGCATTTTGGGAGGTTCGCAATGCGTGGCTAATGCGAAACCTTGCCCCCATTCTGATAGGCGTGTTTATCCTGTTTTTGGCGATGTCGATAGTTCGCAATTTTGACCGCCGCCGAGTGGTTGGAACGCAGGTTGACAAAATTCGCACCTCTATAATGCAGGAAAAGCACATAAAAAACGCAATGTTCGCATTTAGCGTTGCCAGACACCCAATAAACAGCTACTACGACATGAAGCACGTGGGAAAAGGCTCTGTGGGCGGGGCGGCGTTCCATTTTGTGTTGTTTTTCTTGGCGTATCTGCTGTACAACACGTCTATGGGATTTTTGCTACAATTTACGGACGTTGCCAACATTGATTTTACGGCGGTAATTGGCGGTTTCTTCGCCGTGTTTGTGCTGTTCGTTTTCTGCAATTATCTGGTAACTTCCATAAACGACGGCGAGGGCAGCGTTCGCGACATTTTCAAGCTAGTATCATACGCAATGTTCCCCATGACAATAACGCTGTTCGGCGTGGTGCTGCTTTCGCACATAATCACGCAAAACGAGGTTTTTCTGCTACAATTCACGCTACTTTTCGGCGGCATCTACACAATAAGCGTCCTACTGCTAGGCCTGCAAGAAATCCACGATTACACATTCCGCCAAAACATCAAAAGCCTACTAATAACAGCCGTCTTCATGCTAATCGGCATTGTAGTAATCTTCAACCTAACGGTACTTTTCGGCGAAATCTGGAACTTTTTTGAATCGATAATAATGGAGGTGTACGCCAGTGTTATGGGATTATATTAGGCAAATCGGGCAAAACCAAAAATTTTACGGGGTCAAGGGGAGAATCCCCTTGCGGGTCAAGGGCAGCGCCCTTGCGGGGTTTGGGGCAGCGCCCCAAGGTCTTGCAGTTGTGTTAGTAGCAATGTTGATTTTTAGCACGAGTGTTTCGGGGTTTATACCGACAATGCGAGATACGCAGAAAGCACCTGCGGCGGTGGTTTTTGCGGATATGGCGTTGGACGAATTTGCTTTTTTGGGGCAGTTTGGCGATGTGCGATATTATTTTCGGGAAGATAGGGATATTTTGGTGGCACGGGAAGTTAATGGTGCTTTTGTGTGGCAGACTGGGCTTAATGCCCCGTTTGGACTGGATTTGGACGATGCGATTGCGGCGGCAGAGACGGAAGAGGAACTGCGGCGGGTCGCCGAGCCACGCCAGGAGCGGCTTAACGCCACTTGGACGGCTCTTGCTAACAGTATTTTGACCATTGAATTTTTTGACGGCGCTAACACAATACAGCGAGTTTCCTCGGCTGCACGGCAGGGCGTACAGTCAACTTTAATGCAAGTTGCAGACGGGCATTTTCGGCTAGATGTCGATTTTTACGTACCTGGCATTCCCACCTTTGACCTAGAAATCGCTGTGCATATCCATTTAGACGAAACGGGCATTACCTACAATATTTTTGCGGACGAAATAACAGGCCCTAGCCGAGATGTCGTTGCGGCGCTGATTTTAACGCCGTTTATGGGCGCGGTTGGCGGCGTTGCGGCACATTTTGACTTTGAAACAGGCACATACGGCGAACCAATCGCAAACCCCATGATACCAGGCTATATTTTTGTGCCAGACGGCAGCGGTGCACTTATGCGGTTTCGGGAAAATTCCGTGCAGTTTAGCCATTATCAAGCACGAATTTTCGGCACAAATCCCGCCGAGGCACGGCTTTTTAACGATTTATCGGTTGGGCTGACGGATCGCCCGCACCCGCTAATGCCCGTTTTCGGCGTAGCGAAAGGCAACAACCAGCAAGCCTTTGTGGCGTGGGCAAACGAGGGCGCGCAGTACATGGAAATCGTGATGATGCCGCATAATAATACAACAAATTTCAACTTTGTGTACCCACGGTTCGAGTTGAACCAGGAAATTTTGCAGGTGTACAATCGGCGTGGCGACGGCTTTTTGCGGCTGTTCCCGCAACCGCGCGAGTTTAATATCTCCATGCGATACGAATTTTTGCAGGGCGACCAAGCGAACTATGTGGGAATGGCGCGCGCGTACCGTGAACACCTTGTAAACAGCGGAGTTTTAACGCCAAACCAAGTTTCGCAAGGCGAGCCGATGCCGCTCCGTGTTGATTTTATTATGAGCGATGTCCGCCGTGGCATTTTACGCCGCACAAACATGGTAACTACAACGATTGAGCAGGTTGACTATATTGTCAACAGCTTGCTGGACGGCGGGATTTCCTCGCTGAATATCGGCTTAAAAGGGTTTCAGAACGGCGGAATAACCACAGGCCGCCCGTGGGACATAAATTTCACGAGGGCAATCGGCACAAGGCGGCAGTTTAGCAACTTTTTTGACAACATGGACGAATTGGGCGTTGATGCAAGTTTTATGCAAGATTTCCACCGCATTAACGGCTTGCAAATGAATTTATCCCGCAATCAGGCGTTTCACCTGAACCGCTGGGGCTTGGTTGCAATGGACAGCTTCGAGCCGTTTTTGCCAGTCAACCAAATCTCGTTTGCCCGACCCGCCCGTAGTGCCGCTTGGATTGAACAGCAGGGCAACCGTGCCAGCACCGTGGGTGCGCAATCGATGACGGTGGGCGGCGTGTCCAACCACCTAACAAGCCACTGGGGCAGACAAGACCCAACCGACGCACGAACCTCAATCGGCATTTTGCAGGGGGCGTTTCGGGACGCGGCGTTGCCCGTGAATGCGGTCAGCCCAAATCAATTTTTGTGGCAATACACCGACCGTTTTCTGCTATCGCCCGTTTTCAGCGGACAATACATGATTTCCACGGACACCGTGCCGTTTTTGCAAATGGTTCTGCACAACACAATGGAAGTTTACGCACCGTACTCCAATTTCTCGTTTTTCACGCAAGCGGACATTTTACGCATGATAGATTACAATGTTTCGCCGTCTTTCGTGTTGACGTACCAGCCAGCCCACTTGTTAGCCAGCACTAACTCGTTGAATTTTTATTCAACGGAATACGGCATTTACCAAGACACGATAATGAACGTATACCGCCAAACAACCGAGATTTTATCGCAGGTGCGCGGCTTGGAATGGCTTGACAGGCAGATTTTGGCGTACGGGGTAGTTTTGAATATTTATGCAGGTGGCGTTGGTGTGCTAATCAACTACACGGACAGCCCCGTACAGCACGAAAACACGACAATACAGCCACTTTCGGCGGCGGTTTTAAGGGGGATAACTTAAATGACGAAGGGAAACACAGTAAGCAAGGCGGAAGTGCTACAAACGGCGGAAATATCGCAAACGGGCGAGGCGGCGGTAAAATCCCCCGCAAAGGCAAAAGTGGCAACAAAACGCCGCAAAGCCAGTTATCACAGCAAGCGACAGGCGTTGGCGGGTTACGCATTTATGACCCCGTGGATTATCGGATTTTTAATTTTGACGGCGTGGCCATTTTTCTACACGATATATTTGAGCTTTTTTGCAGTAAACTACACGGTTTTGGGCTGGAACACCGATTTTGTGGGCATCGCCAACTATGACGTTGCCCTGTTGCGAAACCCGTATTTTGTGCCGAACCTGATTTCTTTCGTGATAATGCAAGTGACGTACGCACCCGCAATCACGGTAATCGCCTTTATTTTGGCGTTGTTGCTTAACCGAGAAATAAAAATGCGGGGGTTGTTCCGCGCGTTGTTTTTCTTCCCAGTAATCGTGATGAGCGGGCCCGTAATGAACCAGCTGATGGATTCTGGCACAATGACCTCTGTTGCGATTAGCGACATGGTTTTGCTGAACATGGTGGCACAATTTTCCGTACCTGTGGCGAACGCACTAATTTTCCTGTTTGAGAATTATTCGGTGGTGCTGTGGTTTACGGGGATTCCGATAATCCTGTTCATAAGCGGCTTGCAAAAAATCGACGGGGGCATTCTCGAGGCGGCGCGCATTGATTCGGCGACCGCATGGCAAATTTTGTGGAAGATAACATTGCCCATTTTACGCCCGATAATACTGGTTTCGTTCATACTAACAGTAGTCCAGCTTGCCAGTTTCACAATGAACCCCGTCCTGCCAATGATACAGGACGCAATCCAAGCAACAACCAGCGGACTAGGCCTAGCCAGTGCATTCGCCTGGGTTTACTCGCTAATAGTGCTACTAATAATCGGCGTGGCGTACCTCTTCCTAAAAGAGCCAAAATACATCGTCCCGCCAGAAATAAAAATGTACAAAAAGCCTGGCGTTTAGGCAAAAATCAAAACCGTGGGCGCTGCCCACACCCGCAAGGGACTTCGCCCCTTGACCCCGTAAAATTTTTATTGGTTGGGGGCAAAAATTTGTCCCCCAAAAAATCAGTTGCAAATTATAAAAACTTTCATAAAAATTAGCGGGTCAAGGGGCGCGCTCCTTGCGGGGTGTGGGGCAGCCTGCCCGCCGGCAGGCGGGAGCCCCACGGTTTTAATGTTTAGAGGAGGGAAAATGATGCAAGGTTTTCAAGAATTTTTGAACAGGCCGAAAATGCAGAAGTTTCGGCATATAGATTATACGAATTGGGCGGTTTATGTGGTGCTGATTTTGATAAGCTACCAGTTTATGTACCCTATGTTGCGAATGTTGACAATGTCGGTTATGAGTTCGGACGATATAATAAATCCTGTGGTGAACTGGGTGCCGACTTCGCTGTCGTTTGGCAACTTTGCGACGGCGTGGGGCGTAATGAACCCAAGCGTAACAATGGTAAACTCGATATGGTTTTCGGGGCTTTTGGCGGTGTGCCAAACGCTCGTTTCGGCGACAACGGGCTTTGCGTTGGCTCGGTTTGAGTTTCCGCTGAAGAAATTTTGGTTTTTTATGATATTGTCGTCGTTTATATTGCCGTTGCCCGTTATGCTGATTCCACGCACGATGATGGTTTTTAACATACAGGACACGCTCGGGGTGCAGATGTTCGGCACAATTTGGCCGCAAACGGCGATGGCGCTGGGCGGGCAGGGCGTATTTTCGGCAATCTTGATATTGATATTCTACAATTTTACCAGAATGATTCCCACGGCGCTGGACGAGGCGGCATCGATAGACGGTGCAAGCAGTTTGCAGATATTTTACCATATAATTTTGAAACTAAGCGTGGCGACTTTGCTGGTGGTTTTCCTGTTTTCGTTTGTGTGGAACTGGAACGAAACGATAGTAACGCAAACATTCATGCGCGGGACGGGCATACCGCTAATACCGCAGCAGCTAAGCCAGTTTGAGAGTGTTTTCGCCAATTTTGCGGGGGCGGCACAGGGCGCGGAAGCGGGTCTGGAGCAGGAGCGGATAAATGAGGCATTCAGAATGTCGGGCACTATGATTTCTATTTTCCCGCTGTTTGTGATTTATTTGGCGGTGCAACGGCATTTTATTAAGGGGATTGAGAATACTGGGATTACTGGGGTTTAGTTTTGTGAGGTTTGGGTTGTGGGAGCGGATATTATTCGCTCCCACAAAACTTTGAAAAACAACCCTAGCCAACCCTACCTGCGTATACTTAAGCTAAAATCGGAGGGGCAAACGGGCGACCGACCCGCCTGCCCGTTTTCCCATTCCGATATTTCTACAATTAAACCACAGGCAAAACAGGCAACCGCAAAGTACCAGTATCACTTAACAGTAAAAAAATTAACAAAATTAGCGGG
>WRKK01000315.1 GCA_009782245.1 Defluviitaleaceae bacterium
CTCGGTCGCCCGTTTTCCCATTCCGACCCGCCCGTTTTCCCATTCCGACCCGCCCATTTTCCCATTCCGACCCGCCCATTTTCCCATTCCGACCCGCCATTTTCCCATTCCGACCCGCCCATTTCCCCATTCCAATAACAAAAAAACGCCCAAAATTTCGGGCGTTTTGTTTTACTGCATTATTGCCTTGCCTATTTAATCCATTATTCTTGCGTAAAAGCCATTAACGCCATGTGCCGCGATTGCTTTATTGATACGGTTAGCTTTCTTTGGTGTTTTGCACAGTTGCCAGTAATACGTCTTGGCAATATTTTGCCGCGCTCGGAAACAAACTTGCGCAGCTTGGGTACATCTTTGTAGTCAACGTGGTTCATTTTATCTGTGCAAAAAATACAGACGCGCTTTTTTCTGCGCCCTCTTCTTTTGGGTATCATGTTTTCAACTCCTTTTGGGGTTATTTTTGGTTATTTTTGGTTGCTTTTGTTACTATTTTGTTACTATATTGTTAAAACGGTAAATCTTCGTCGTCGTCGATAGAGTCTTTTATTTCTGCAAAGCCCTCGGGTGCGGCGTTGGCTGGCGGAATATCGGCTACGGGCGGTGCAGAGGAAGACGGCGGCGTGTATTGCTCTGCCATGCTATCGTAATAATCGTTTTGGGCGGATGAGCGTGCTTCGCTTGCGGCACGGCTTTCTGTAAAGGAAATTTCTTCTACAATCACGCTAGTAAAGTAAGTTCGGTTGCCCTTGCCGTCATCGGAGGCGTTCACATCTATTCTTCCAACTACAGCCATTTGCGAGCCTTTTTTGAAATATTTATCCACAAATTCGGCTTGCTTGCCAAAAGATACACAAGGTATAAAATCGGCAGTTGGTCGCCCCTCACGTTTGTTTCTTCTATCAACTGCCAAAGTATATCGTGCAATTAGTATAGGCTCTGCACTTGTGGTACTGCGTACTTCAGGATCTCTGGTCAGTCGTCCAATTAAAATAACTTTATTCATAGTTACCACCTTATTTTTCTATATTTATTATCATAAAGCGTAGCACATTCTCTAGTATTCTGATACGTGCGGTAATTTCTATTGGCACATTGCTTTCAGACGAGAATGTTATAAATGAATAAATTCCGTCGTTCTGCTTTTGGATAGGATACGCCAATTTGCGGCGACCCCAATCGTCCACTTTATCAATCGTTCCACCAAACCTAGTTATTAATTCTTTAACGCGTTCCAGTTCTGCCTTTTGGCCCTCGTCGTCTAGTTTTGTGGTAATGATTACGCCTAGTTCGTATTGATTCAACTTTTTCACCTCCTTTTGGTCTATGGCACAATACACGGTATCGTGCAAGGAAAATAATATTTATTATACCATAAAAAAATATATGTGTAAACTTTTTATTTTTATGATATTATTTATACAGGAGGTGCTAAATATGGAAGAAAAATCAGTCCCGTCTGCCGAAAAAACACCCGAAAGCTACCGCCAAACGGCAATATCCAAAACAAAAAAACAGCAATCTTTTAAGCGTTCGTTAATTTTTTTTGGCATAATAATTATTGCGATGCTTGCATTGCTAATTTTTCAGGATTTGCAAACGAACCAATACGGCCCAACTTCTGGCGAAATTTGGGTGCATTACATAGATGTTGGGCAGGGCGACAGTATTTTAATACAAAGTGCCGAAAACGCCGTTTTAATAGATGGCGGCACAGCGGCGGCAAGCAATAACGTTGTTAATTATCTGGAAAATTTGGGAATAACAACTTTAGACTACGTTATAGCCACACACCCGCACAGCGACCATATTGGCGGACTGGCGGCGGTTTTTGACCGTTTTACCGTTCATCGGTTGTGGTTGCCCGATGTTTTGCACGAAACCAACACTTTTGAGCGTTTTTTGGACGCTGCTTTACGCAATAATATCGAAGTTACCACGGTGCAAGCTGGCGAAACCCTTTCGGCGGGCTTGATTCAGATGTTGGCAATCGCACCCGTGGAAAATTTTTACGCCAACTTAAACGATTATTCCATTGTACTGCGTATGCAGCACGGCAGCACGGCTTTTTTGTTCACGGGCGATGCCGAGGCACTTTCGGAGCAACAAATATTGGCAACTGGCGTTGATATTTCCGCCAACGTCCTAAAAGTGGGGCATCATGGCAGTGCTACATCTACTACCGATACTTTTTTAGATGCGGTAAACCCAGATGTTGCCGTTATTCAAGTTGGTGCAACAAATACTTTTGGACACCCAAACTGGCGTGTAATGGAGCGCCTGGAAGATAGAGGAATAGCGGTGTTGCGTACGGACGAACTTGGCAATATTGTCATTGTAACGGACGGCACTTCTATTTATTTGTACTAATGGACAGCGTTAACCCCAAGCAAGTAAAATCCCTAAAAACAAAAAAAGGCAGAGACGCGCTGAACCTTTTTATTGTCGAGGGCGAAAAATTAGTAAAAGAGATTCCAAGCCAGTGGCAAGTTGTAACCTACGTATACGCCGAAAGCAAGCCGCCAACAGTCAGCCACAAGCCAATTTTAACCGTATCAGATAAATATTTTTCAGCGTTATCAGATACGGTAACGCCGCAGGGAGTTTTGGCGGTCTGCAAAAAACGCAACTTTGCTATAACGGATATTTTGCCCAATCCAGCAAATCCGCCAAATCCGCCAAATCCGCCAAAAAATATTTTTTTACTACTATTAGAAAACATAGCCGACCCAGGAAATTTAGGCACATTAATAAGAACAGCCACAGCGGCGGGTGCAAACGGGATAATTTTGTCGACTGGCAGTTGCGATGTGTACAACCCCAAAACGATACGAGCGGCGGCTGGAGCGGTTTTGCGTGTGCCAATAGTGGATAATGCTGATTTTGCTGAAGTTATCCCGTATTTACAGCAATGCGGCGTTAGCGTTTTGGCGGCACATCTGCACGGCGAAGTTTTGCCCTATCAAATAAATTTGCGTAACCCCTGCGGAATACTTATCGGCAACGAGGCCAGCGGGTTATCCCAAAATGCCGTAAAATTGGCAAATATTACGGTAAAATTGCCAATGGCAAACAATGTGGAATCGCTGAACGCCGCAACGGCTGGCGGTATTTTGCTGTATGAGGTTGTTCGGCAGAGAATGTGAAAATTTTTTGTTTGTGCTAAATTAATTTAATAAAAAACGGGCTTGACTACAGGCTCGTTTGCGAGCGCCGTATGGCGAGCAAATGAGCCGCCCCCCATGGTTGGGGGCAAACGGGCGGAATGGTTGGGGAAAAACGGGCGGAATAGTTGGGGGCAAACGGGCGACCGTCCTCGGTCGCCCGTTTTCTTCTATATATTATGTCAACTTGTTTTACCGTAAATTTAACCGATATATCATTAATTTACCACGAAAAAACATTAAAAAATTAGCGGGTCACCTGCCCGCCGGCAGGCGGGAGGGGCGCGCTCCTTGCGGAGTGTGGGGCAGAGCCCCACGGTTTTAGGTTTTAGGTTTTAGGTTTTAAGCCGTAATATCCCGATGGCTGATAACCACAGAATGCCCAACTGCTGCTAAACCGTCGTGCAGTTCGCGGGCTACTGTAACCGAGCGATGTTTGCCGCCCGTGCAGCCTACTGATATTATTAGCTGGTTTTTGCCCTCTTTTACGTATTGCGGTATCAGAAAGATTAGTAGGTTCAATAAATCTTGCAAAAATTTTTTGCTAACATCGCTCTCCATTACAAAGGCACGGACAGGCTCGTCAAGCCCCGTTTTCGTCTTAAATTCGTGTACGTAAAACGGGTTTGGCATAAAACGCACGTCAAAAACCAAATCGGATAGTTGCGGCAAGCCAAACTTAAAGCCAAACGATTGTATGTAGACTATAAGGTCAAATTCTTTGCTGTTGCAGTACACTTCTATTATTTTTTCACGTAAATGCCGCACTAGCAACAGGCTTGTATCTATTATGTAGGTTGCTTTTTGCTTAACGGGCTCTAATAATTGCCGCTCTTCGGTTATGCCGTCTATAATGGAGGGGCTTAGCGGGTGATTGCGGCGTGTTTCTTTGTAGCGGTGCAGTAGTTTGTTGTCGTTGGATTCCAAAAATATTATCGTGTACGATAAATGCCGTGCCTGCAACGAATCCAATCCGTCAAAAAGGTCGCTAAACCGCTTTCCGCCCCTTATGTCTATGCCGAGTGCAACTTTGTCTATGCCCGAGCCGCCCTCTAGGCAGAAATCCGCTAAATTGTTGATTAGTTTCGGCGGCAAATTGTCAACGCAATAATAGCCCAAATCTTCAAAAATGTTCAGTAGCGTACTTTTACCCGCGCCCGACATTCCTGTTACAATCACAAATTGCATAATATTTTTACCTCCGGCTCTAAATGTACGCCGTAATTATTTTTTACAACCGCTTGAACGTGCTGCATTAAATCGGTTATGTTTTGGGCGGTTGCATTGCCCGTGTTAATGATAAACCCTGCGTGTTTTTCCGATACGCAAGCACCACCGATTGCCACGCCTTTTAGCCCGCTGTCGGCTATTAACTTGCCCGCAAAATGCTCTGGCGGACGCTTGAAAATACTACCCGCACTAGGAAACTCTATTGGTTGTGCGGCGTTGCGGCGTTGGTTTAGCTCTATCATGGTGGCTTTTATTGCCGATTTTTCGCCTTTGTTAAGCGAAAAAGTCGCCGATAATACTATTCCGCCGTTTTTTTGTATAACGCTTGTTCGGTAGCCAAAATTTAGCTGACTGGCGGAAAAAGTTGTAATTTCGCCATTTGGCATAAGCAAGTCAACCGCTGTGCATATCTCGGAAATATCATGCTCGTAAGCACCCGCATTCATGCAAATTGCCCCGCCAACCGTGCCAGGAATCCCAGCGGCAAATTCTAGCCCCGTAAGCGAATTTTTCATTGCGATATTGGCGGCTTCTGTTAATAACATTCCCGCATTGGCTGTAATGGTGGTTTTTTGGGATTTATCCGACTGGCTAAAATCGCCGCAAGTTTCTTCTGATAATGAATATCCGCCATAATTGGGAAACAGCTGTATAACAACCATTCGCAAGCCGTCATCTGGTATAATTACATTAGTTGCACGTCCCAAAACAATGTAGGGAACGCTGTGCTGGCGGCAATCGGCTATAACTTGCGTAAGTTCGGTGCGGCTGGCTGGTTGTACAAAAATATCAGCACAACCGCCCACCTTAAACGAAGTGTGCTGTGCCATCGGCTCGTTTAAGGCTAGTGCATTTTGGGAAACAAATTTGCTTAGTCTGTTAAAAGTCTCTAAAGTTTGCATTATTGTACGCTCTTGTTGTTTTCTATGCTGTCTTCTATGTTGTCTTCTATTTTGCTATCTTCTCTGCTATCTTCTTTGCCATCTTCAATGCCGCCCATAATACGTTCGGTAAGTGCGCCGGCGGCGTTGTAGCCCATTTTGCGTTGCCTGTGGTTAAGAGCGGCGGCCTCGCAAATAATAGCCAGGTTGCGGCCTGGGCGAATCGGCACAGAGTGGCAGGTTATGCGGTTGCCTAAAATTTCCATGTAATCGTAGGTAAGCCCTATGCGGTCGTATTCTCGGCGATCGTCCCACATTTCCAGTTTAATAACTAGGTCAACCGATTGCGTTGCACGGACGGATTCCACGCCGTACATACGTTGCACGTCGATTATGCCTATCCCGCGCAGTTCCAAAAAATATTGGATATTTGGCGGACAGCTGCCGACAAGGGTTTCTTGCGATACTCGCTTGATAACCACGGCATCATCGGCGACAAAGCGGTGTCCCCGTTTTATCATTTCCAGGGCGGTTTCGCTTTTACCGATGCCGCTATCGCCCATGATAAGTACGCCCACGCCGTACACGTCTAGCAAAACGCCGTGCAGTTGTGTGCTTGGTGCAAGTTGCGTACGCAACCAGCGGACGGCCTCGCCCATAAAGTCAGTAGTATCCTCCGATGTGGAGAATATTGGAATATCAAAGTCGTTGGCACAAATTTCCATGCCTGGCAGTAGCGGCAAATTGCGGCACATTACCATGCAGGGTATTCGGCTTGCAAAAATTTTACGCAAATTAACCTGACGCTGGTCGCTTTCTAGGCGTTGCAGGTAGGCGTATTCTACTGTGCCAACAATTTGCAGGCGGTCAGAATCGAAGTATTCAAAAAAACCAGCAAATTGCAATGCAGGGCGGTTAATTTCGGGGTGACTCAAAAATTTATCGGCTACATTGACATTTTTGGTTAATAAATTTAGGTCAAACTCTTTAGCTAATACTTCCAGGTTGACGGATTGCGGCATGATTACTCCTTATTAAGCAGATATTTTAACTGTTTTTTTATCGGCATCTATGGTAATGTCGTGGGTTGTGCCGTTTAGGTCTATGCGGATAACGCAATCGTCGGCAAGGGATAGTCTTTGTCGTTTCAACATTGTTTTTTCCAAGTATTCTAAAACGCCCTCTACATCTTTGGGAGTCATCTCCACCGAGTTAATTAAGGTTACTAAAATTTTGGCCTCTTCGCCAAATGGTTCAATCGAGATTGCTACATTTTGGAAATCGTCTGGCGCACCTTCTGGATTATAGACGTATTCTAGCATCTCTTTGTTTGGATTATTCTTTGCCATTGTTTGCTCCATTCTTTTTAATCGATTTAGTCGATTTAATCGATGCCAGTCAGTAAACAGCGGAACATTCCGCTTTGACGGCTAAATTTTGCGTTTTGATAAACTTACAGGTTAAACTATACATCAAATTTTTTGCCACTACAAATATACCTCATTTTCACAAAAATTTCAAGTGCAATAAAAAAATTTTTTTGCACCCATATTTGCGAAACTGTTACAAAAATGTTGCAAAGTTGTTACAAAATTGTTACAAAAGTATTACAAATTGCCACCCGAAACAAATCACGTATTACGAAACCCCCAGAAACTGGGGGTTTTTCACTACTCACACAGGGTTATTTCAACAGTGTTAGTTAAAACGTCTGTATAGCTAAACGATAATTTGCGGGACGTTTCGGAACCCTCTAGTTGAACAGTAAAGATACTTGGATATACGTTTGAGATAATACCCTGATTTACGACAGATTTGTGTCTGCCTTTATTGGTCTCTAATCTAACTCTACTGCCAATAATTTTCTGAATATCATTTCGCACGTGTAAAACATCACTTCTTTCAAACAAAGCAGTCACCTCATTCTAGGGGTGTACCCAAAATTCATTACGCACCAACTTTCACACTATAAATAGTATAGCACAGGTTTTGGTAAAATGCAAGTAAAATTTTTTGAAATTTCAAAAAAACACAAGCAAAAAATTTTGTGGGTTCATTTTTGCCGATAAGTTTTCCGCCTGTAAATACAGATAATTGGCGGGGTTTATCCTCTTTTGCGTGTTTTTTTGCCATGCTCGGTTTTCGGTTTTTTAGCTGGTTTTTCGGTTTTTTTCCCGTTTTTGGCGCTTTTTTGGTTTTTGGGATTTTCAGTACGCACATTAAATTTTTTATTATTTTTTCGTGGCCTAATCAATGCTTTTGGATCGTGTCCGATTAAATCCGTGCGCCCCGCTTTTATCAAGGCTTTTTTTACCAGTTCATAATTTTCTGTCAACCGATATTGCATTAACGCACGTTGCATGGCTTTTTCTTTTTGCCCTTTTGGGACGTATATTTTCTGTAAAGTGTACGGATTCAGCCCCGTGTAATACATACACGTGGAAATTGTGCCTGGTGTTGGGTAAAAATCTTGCACCTGTTCGGGCATATGACCTGTACTTTTCAGATATTCCGCCAGTTCGACGGCATCTGCCAAATCGCAGCCTGGGTGGCTAGACATCAAATAAGGGACTAAATATTGCGGTTTTTCCAGCTTTTCGTTAGTTTCGTCAAATTTTTTGGCAAATTTTGTGTATTGCTTAAAACTGGGCTTGCCCATTGCGTTCAGCACATTCTCCGAAACGTGTTCTGGGGCAACTTTCAAGCGGCCGCTAACGTGATGTTCGCATAATTCCTGCAAAAAACCGCCGCCGTTCGGGTCGTTCAAAACGTAGTCGTACCGCACACCAGAGCGTATGAATATTTTTTTTACCTTTGGAATTTTCCGCAACTTTCGCAACAGATTTATATATGGCTGGTGGTTATATTCGAGGTTTTTGCAGGGTTTTGGGGCTAAACAATGCCGTTTGCAAGGTTTTTTGCAAGGGTTCGCCCTAAAATTTGCCGTTGGGCCGCCCACATCGTGAATATATCCCTTAAAATCGGGGTCGTGCGTAAACTGCTCCGCCTCGGCTAAAATGGATTTATCGCTCCGTGCCTGAATTTGCTTGCCTTGATGGTAGCCCAATGCACAAAAGTTGCAACCGCCGAAACAGCCACGGTGGCTGGTTATGCTAAATTTTACCTCTTCGATGGCTGGAACGCCGCCGTCTTTTTCGTATTTGGGGTGATAATTGCGTTCGTAGGGCAAACTGTAGATTCTATCTAGTTCGGCGGTTGTAAGCGGCTCGGCTGGCGGGTTTTGCACCACAAAAATATTGCCGTATTCTTCCGCTAAAATTTTTGAATTTAGGTTGACATTTTCGTGCTGAATTAGCACACTTTTTGCGTATTCCATTTTGGAAACTTTGTCGGGCTCTTTTATTGCCTTAAAACTGGGCAAAAACAGCGGTTGTTCCAAAAAGTCAACCGTTTTTGTTTTGAAAACTGTTCCTGCGATAAACGTGATATGTTCCGCCGACAAGCCGCTTTCAAGGGCTTCGGCGATTGCGATAATTTGCCGTTCGCCCATTCCGTAAACCAGCAAATCCGCCGAAGAATCCAACAAAATAGAGCGGCGGACGGCGTTATCCCAATAATCGTAATGGGCAAGCCGCCGCAAACTTGCCTCTATTCCGCCCAAAATTATCGGGGTATCTTTGTAAACTTCACGAATTTTGTTTCCGTAAACAATCGTTGCACGGTTGGGGCGTTTGCCAACCGCACCGCCAGCGGAATACGCATCGGTTTTCCGCTTATGCAACGCAACAGAATAATGGTTGACCATGGAATCAATATTTCCGCCGCTTACCAAAAAAGCCAATTTTGGCTTGCCAAACTGGGTAAAATCGGCGGTTGTCTTCCAATCGGGCTGCGCCAAAACGGCAACACTATAACCATGCGATTCCAGCAACCGCCCAATTATCGCCACACCAAACGACGGGTGATCCACATAAGCATCGCCCGTTATCAGCACAAAATCGGGCGGTGCGGCTAATTCTTGCGGCGTTGTTGGTAAAAACATAATAATCACTCATTTCTTAAACGGCAAAACCGTGGGCGCTGCCCACACCCGCAAGGGCGCTGCCCCTTGACCCCGCAAGGAGCGCGCCCCTTGACCCGCTAATTTTTTAATTGGCTTAGTATAACATATCCAAAAAATTTTTTCAACCAAAACAAAATATTTCAGACAATTCGCAAAAAATGCCGTATGTATTTGTGTAAGCAAATTTACGCAAAATTATGGAGGTATAATAATGAACAATCAAAACGGAGACCGCAAAATTATCCCGCAAAATGAGTTGGAAATAGCGGAAATATTGGAAAATCAGCAACATACAGGCAAGCCGTATCGCTCTAATAAACGCTGGGCAGCATTATCTGCTGTTTTGGCGGTTTTGTTGCTGTTTTCTGTGATGAACAACTTTGTAAATAGCCGCTTTAACCATCGTGAAAATTTTTTGGCTATAAATAATGAAAGCAACGAACCCGCAACAAGCCCCGCCGAGCCGACCGACAACATTATTACGGTAGCCAACACAAGCCACGCACAAATACCAGCGGCGGGTATTCGTGTGGCATCGCCGCTGACTTTAACCGCAGACGTAGCAGGTACAAGAATAGTAATAGAAACGCACAACGCACAATACATTCATATAACCTACGAACCGCCCACACATGGCGATTTTGTGCACCCAACTTATATGCTAAACGGCGAAAACTTGGAAATTTTACAGTCCGCCCACCCAAACAGCCAAAGCAACCCAGTTTTTAACTGGAACAACGTTATTATCGTAAATGGCCCAAACCATATTAGCACAAGCGGCGTTATTACCATATTTATCCCGCAAAATACCAACAATGTTTTTGACCATCTGCAACTATCCAACACGAGCGGCGGCGTAAATATTAGCGGTAGCCGCAATTTTTACATAGCCGACAACTTGCAAATTAGCATTAGGAGCGGCGGAATTACTGCCCAAGATTTTAACGTAGCCAACCTAAATTTTAGTGCAACATCGGGCGGGGTGCGTGTGAATAATGTTTTTGCAGATTTTGAGTTTGTCGCAAGCACGACATCGGGCGGGGTAACTGTGAATGATATTGCCGCCGAAAATATTAATCTGCAATCTACTTCGGGCGGCGTAAATGTCAACCAAGTAACCTCGCCGCAAATTACCGCACGTAGCACCTCTGGCGGCGTTAGGCTGGATAACTTGCAAACTGATACTCTTGTTGGTAGCAGTACATCGGGCGGCGTTCGTTTGCAAAACTCTGCAATAACGGGTGCAACCACGCTAACAAGCACATCTGGCGGAGTAAATATAAGCAACACAACCGCACCGCAAAGTTTAATGAATCTTAGCACAATTTCGGGCAGAATAACCGTTAATGGCGAACGTTGGAATAGGTAAAATCAAACAAACGCCGAAAACAGTGGGCTAATAATCTCGCTAAAAAATCCTAAAAAGGGCTGAAAATTTTCAGTCCTTTTTTTAAGAAATTTTGCAAATTTTGCAAATTTGTGATATTATTTTTGTAGTATGTTTTTTAGCCACAAACTGTTTAGTTGGGAAAAAAAATTAGGTTAGGAGATTTTTTTATGACGAAAGAATTTAAGGCACAATATAGTGCAAATTTATTGAGAACTTATGCTAGGTATCCCGTTGCGTTTATTTCGGGGAAAGGCAGTAAAATTTGGGACGATGCGGGAAAAGAGTACATCGATTTTATGTCGGGGTTAGGCGTTTGCTCGGTTGGGCACTCGCACCCTGATTGGGTAAGTGCAATAGCCGCGCAGGCTGGCGAATTATCGCACGTTTCCAATTTATATCACACGCCGCAGGGCGGACTTTTGGCACAACGTTTATGCGATATTTCGGGCATGAGTGCCGCATTTTTTGCCAATTCTGGCTCGGAGGCAACGGAGGGTCTGATAAAATTAGCCCGCAAATACAGCAAAGATTATTACGGCAACGGTCGCTCCACGATTTTAACGTTAGAGAACTCGTTTCATGGCAACACTTTAGCAACGTTAAGTGCAACGGGGCAGCCCAAATATCACCATAACTTTGAGCCATTTTTGCCAGGTTTTAGGCACGTACCAATAAACGACCTATCCGCACTGGAAGAGCAGGGCAGAGATGTTTGTGCGTTGTTAATAGAGGTTATTCAGAGCGACAATAGCATTACGCCGCTAAGCGCCGAATATGTGAAACAAGCCGCCGAACTATGCAAAGACCGCGACTGGCTGCTAATGGTAGACGAAGTGCAGACGGGGATAGGCCGCACGGGCAAATGGTTTGGTTTTCAGCATTACGACATTGAACCTGATGCTATTGGGCTTTCCCGAGGTTTGGCAAGTGGCTTGCCTTTAAGTGCATTTTTGGTTAGCCAAAAATTATATGATGTGCTTGGGCCACACGATCACGCCTCTACTTTTGGGGCTAATTTGATTTGTTGTGCCGCCGCACTGGCTACTTTGGACATTTTAACACCCATATTGCCAGAAGTGCTACAAAAAGGGCAATACATTTGCGATAAAATAATTGAGATGAACCTACCAGCAATCGCCGAAACTAGTGGGGTTGGTCTTATGCTGGGCGTTAAACTTAACAAACTTGTGCCCTACGACATAACGCTAAAGCTGCTGGAGGCTGGTTTGGCTACATTAACAGCTGGCATAGATGAAATTAAGCTATTGCCGCCGCTGACCATTACATATAAAGATATAGATGAGGGTTTGGCGATTTTTGGGAAAGTTATGAAAGCCTAGTATCCTAGTATTTGGAAGATAAAACTGTTGCAAAATTTTGGCTTTGGTTTTGCAACGGTTTTTTTGCGTTGGGTTAATTTTTAATTGTGTATTTTGCACATTTTGCACATTGCAAATTTGCCAGCAATTTAGGCAATAAAAAAGGCACATACGAATATATGCCTTTTCCACCCAAAACATTGAATTTCAAAAATTACAAAAGCCCAAAAGGAGAGGGAGGGTAATGGGATTTGAACCCACGACCTCGAGAGCCACAATCTCGCGCGCTAACCAACTGTGCTATACCCTCCATATGCGTATCTGAAGGGAT
>WRKK01000316.1 GCA_009782245.1 Defluviitaleaceae bacterium
ATCCGAATCAGAGCCAATCCCAACGCCAGCCCCAACATTACCGCCAATCCCAACGCCGCCGCCATCGCCGCCGCCAATCCCGCCATTGCCAACACCGCCGCCAACCCCGCAACCAACGCCAGCCCCGCCGCCGCCGCCCACGCCAACCCCCGCTCCGCCAATAACGCCAATCCAACCGCCGCCCCCAACCCACGAAACGGACGGCGAAACGCCAATACAACCGCCGCGCCCACCGACAAACAATAACAACAACAATAACAACAACGCCACGCCAACGCCAACGCCAACCACCACGCCAAACATCAACAATAACGCCACGCCAACGCCAACTCCAACGCCGCCGATAAACAGAAGTGGACTTGTGCGTACTCCAACGGGCGGCTTAGAATACACCCTCGTGCCTGATGGATATGTGCCGATATTGAACCCAGAAACAGGCGATATTGAGTTTGTTCCGCCTGACGAAGTGCCAGATTATTATGAACCTGTACTCGATCCCGAAACAGGCGAACCAATGCTTGATTCCGAGGGAAATCCTGTTTACGCTCCGCCAACAGGAGAAAACGGCACAGCACCGCAAGGCGGAGGGCAGGGAACAGGCGGCACGGACGGCAACAACGGCACAAACGAAAATAACGGAATAGGCGGCGGTAGCACAGGAGTATTTGACGAGGACGGCAACGAGATTCCATTGGAAGATTTGCAGAATCTTCCGCCAAATACGCCAATCTTTGACGAAGACGGCAACCCGCTAGACCTTGACGATATTTTGGAAGAGTTGCAAAACTTGCCAACCCCGCCAATCCCGCCAACCGAACCGCCGCCAACAGACGGAACAGGAACGCCGCCAACAGACGACACCACAGGCGGCACAACCGACAGCACCACCAACGACACCATCGACATAGACGACGATTTACTGGATTGGCTGTTCCGCAACCGCAACAGAATCTGGTTTGACGAAGACGGCAACCAAATTGACGATATAGCCGACCTGCCAGCAGACGGGCGTATTTTTGACGAGGACGGCAACGAGATTTACGATTTAACCGATTTGCCGCCAGTCAACCGCATTTTTGACGAGGACGGCAACGAAATAAACACCAGCGACCTGCAAAATTTGCCGCCAGGCACGCCAATCTTTGACGAGAACGGCAACGAGCTAAATTTGGGCAACCTGCTAGTAGATTCGGGCAACCAAGGCAACAATGGCGGCACGGGCGCCCGCCTGCCGGACGGGCAGGGAACAGTCGCCCACCTGCCGGACGGGCAGGGCACAGGGCAAAACGACACCGCACCACGCACCGCCAACAACCTAATAATGGCGGAAAACTTGCCAGACATCGCCCTCCCCGACAACGGTTTTGTGCTAGATTCGGCAACCGTACGTGAAATTTTGCAAAACGGCTACTTCCGAGACGACACGGGCATACCGTGGACATTGGACGAAGACGGCAATATAGTTTTGGCAAGAGACAGGCTGCCAAGCCACTTACTAGTGCTAGAAAACGCCGCTGGCACGGGCTTTATGGTGTATTCCACAAGCCCCGCACATTTGGCGTTGGCACAGCTTTTCGGCTACCACCGCGCCATTTACGATGCCGACGGCAGACTGATAGCGGTAAACATAGGCACTTACACCACGGACGAGTTTGGCCGCATAGTTTACTTGCCAGCTTTGGAAATTCCGCTGAGTGCGTTTATTCCGCTGTGGTACGCGGAATCGGGCTTGCCGCTGTGGCTGCTGTTTTTAGCCCCGATTGCGGCGGCGGCGGGCGGCATCACATGGTTTATCCTGTGGCTAAAGCGCCGCAAGCTGATAGTGGAGTTTGTGTTAGACCCTCACGAGAAATCGTATTATCAATATTACAAACGCCGCGAAAAACTGGAGCAGCCCGCCATCAGCCGAGACAACTACATATTAGAGGGCTGGTACATACTCGACACCGAGGCAGAAAACGACCCAACAAAAGAGGCAAAAGAGCGCGAGCGTTGGAATTTCAGCGACAAGCTAACGAAAGATGTAGTGCTACACGCAAACTGGAAGAATTTGCACGATGGTTCTGAATCGCTAGATGAGCGGTATTTTGATTTGGGGCTTGGCGAGTTTGGAGGGGTTGTGGTTTAGGGAAGTTTTAGTTGTAAGCTGAAGTTGAAGTTGAAGTAAAACGAACGTGGAAAAATTCCCCTGTTTGGCAGTTTGGCAAATAGGGGAATTTTTTTGGGAAAATTGTTGACAATTAACTTGTTTTGTGATAAGCTAACAAGAAATGCTTGAAAGGAGCAAAAAGATGGCAACTATAACGTATGATAGGACAATATTAGTAAATCAAGAGGAAGCCGAACGTTGGGCGGAAATAGCTGACAAACCAGCCATGCCGATTCCAGAAGAGGCAATTCGTATGCACAAAGAGAGTTTGAGAAGAGGTAAAGAATGGATGAAACAATTTTCAAATACGCCGCAGTCAACTTAGCAGACGTTAAAAAATTTTTTTGAAAATGTTGACAAACAATTTATTTTATGATACGATAATAAAAAATGCTTGAAAGGAGCAAAAAAATGGCAACTATAACGTATGAGAGAACCATGATAATAGGTCAAAAAGAGGCGGAAATTATAGCGGAGGTACTCGATCGTCCAGCTGTGCCTGTTTCAGAAGAGGCGATTCGTAGGCATAAAGAAAGTTTGGAAAGAGGTAAAGAATGGATGAAACAATTTTCAAATACGACACAATCCACTTAGTAGACGTTAATCCAAATACGGAACTTGAAACGCACATAAAAAACGCTATACAAAATTTTAATTGCAAAGATGCCGATGTAGAAAATTTCTTGAAAAATAAGGCGTTTGATTTTGAACGTCGCAACAAAAGCCGCACTTACTTAATTTTTGAGGATAAAAGCCTTGTGGCTTATTATACGCTTTCTTTGCATTCGATAGTTTTTGAAGAGTCCACTTCTAAAAACCTTGTGAAGAAATTAGACGGATTTTCAAAAGATGTGCAATCTGTCGGGATAATATTAATTGGTCAGCTTGGAAAGGATTTTAACCTTGGAAAAAATATTTCAGGGGCTTATTTGCTTGACGAGTGTTTGAGTGCCATTATTGACGTTAAAAGGATAGTAGGTGGACGTTACACGATGTTAGAATGTGCAGAAATTCCAAAAATAGTGAAATTTTACAAGAATAACGGCTTTGAAGTGTTTCAAAAAATAGACGACAAATATTTGCGTATGATAAAAAAATTGTAAGTTTTAAGGGTTTGCGGCTTAGGAAATTTAGGTTAAGAAAAAGCTAAAGCAAAAAATCCCCCTAAACAGGGGGATTTTTGCGAACTGCCACGATTGCCACAAAATATGGGCAAATTTTTTGCTACCACACCCGATTATTTTCAAGTTGCTTGAATACATCAAGTCCCCCCCAACTTACCAATCGCAACCCCAATCCTACGCAAACTTTCCTCTTTGCCAAACATTTCGCAAAGTTCTGATGCACCGCCTGGCGATGATTCCTTGCCCGATAGAGCCGTGCGGATTGGCCACAATATTTGCGAGTTCTTATATTCCAGCGTTTTGCCGCATTCTACTGCAATGTTGTATAGGTTGTCGTTGTGCCAATCTTCCGTTGAAACTTTTTCGTAAAGGGGCAAAATTGCCGTTAATGCCGCCAACGCCGTTTCCGTGCTGGATTTCATTTTTTTATGCACAAATAACGCAATGTCATATTCTGGCAACTTGTCCACAAAATCCAACAATTCGGGAATCTCCTTTAGGAAAGCTATTCTGGATTGCACCGTGCTTGCTATTTTACGAAAATCACGAAAATCTGCCGTTTTGCCCTTTAGACTGCTCTCCAAAAAAGGCAATGCCATTTTGTAAAAAACCTCGGAATCTAGCCGTTTTATATGCTCGCCGTTCATCCACGCCAATTTTTTGTGGTCGAACAGCGACGACGATTTGCTTATATTCTTTATGTCAAACACTTCCGCCAACTCGGCAAGCGTGAAATATTCACGGTTATCGGGTGAACTCCAGCCCAAAAATGCAATGTAATTTATTATCGCCGCTGGCAAATAGCCCATATCCAGCAAATCCTGAAAAGATGCCGCCCCGTGCCGCTTGGATAACTTTTCGCCCTGCTCGTTCAGCATTAGCGGCAAATGCACATATGTCGGAATATCCCAGCCAAAAGCCTTGTACAACAAATTATACTTCGGTGTCGATGTCAAATATTCGCTGCCACGGACAACGTGCGTTATCGCCATTGTGTGGTCGTCTATCACGTTTGCAAAATTATAAGTCGGCATTCCGTCCGATTTTATCAGCACTTGATCTTCAATCTCCTCATGCTCAATCGTTATTTTGCCAAAAATTTCGTCCTTAAATGTGGTTTTGCCCGCTGGGATAAACTGCCGTATTACAAAAGGCGTGCCGCTTGCCAGTTTTTCGGCAATTTGATTTTGGGGCAAATTTAGGCAATGGCGGTCGTATTTTTGCAAATTTCGGCTTTCTAGCTGCTCTTTTGTGCAAAAACAATAATATGCGTGCTGTTTTTCTACTAATTCTTTTGCATACGGCATATACAGGCTTTTTCGTTCGCTTTGAATGTACGGGCCGTAATCGCCGCCAACCAGCGGGCCTTCGTCATAATTTAGCCCCGTAAGTTTTAACGTGTCAAAAATAATACCCATAGCACCGTCGACAAGCCTACTTTGGTCGGTGTCCTCGATGCGTAGCACAAAAACGCCGCCATGCCGCTTTGCTATAAGATACTCATACAACGCCGTCCGCAGGTTGCCAATGTGCATACTGCCCGTTGGACTTGGCGCAAATCTTGTTCTAATCATGTTTTGCTCCTTTTACCAAAAATTTAATTACCCAAAAATTTAGTTACCCGAAAATCCAACTGTAAATTTTAGCTTTTTTGGCTTTTTTGGCTTTATGGTTTTAGGATTTTCGGGATTTTTACAAATGCTTGTTGTACGCATTAAGATTTAAGCATTTCTACAAGCCTTATGTACATTGAATTAACGTCTGCCAGGTTGTTTTTTAGGTTTGCTACTATGTTGCTTTGCTCGGTTACTAGCTTGTCGGTGCTGGTTATCGCTGTTACTATTTCTTCCACCGATTCGCGCAATACGCTCAACTTCTGCTCGATTTGCTCCGAGGACGCACGGCTACTTTTTGCCAGCGAACGCACTTCTTCCGAAACTACCGAAAAGCCACGACCAGCCGCACCAGCCCGTGCCGCCTCTATGGACGCATTTAAGCCTAAAATATTACTTTGTGCCGCAATCGATTTTATCGCCGCAATTATCGTCTGCGTTTCGTTTACATTGTTGGACGATTCCACCGATAGCCGCAAATTGGATTCCTGCGCCTTAGCAAGCGATTTTGCGGTTGACAATATCGCCTCAATTTGTTTTATCATTTCTTCCATCGCCGCGGTAAATTCCGTTATTAGCGTTTCCAGCAGGTCTTTCTGCTCTTTTTGGTGCGTTATATCTTGAACAGAGCCGATTACCCGCAAAGGTAAGCCAGTTGCATCGCGCAAAATTGAGCCGTCCGCCTGAAACCATATATATTCGCCCGTTTTGCGGCGAACTCTATAATCAAAATCTACTGGCGTTTTGCCCGTTCTGTCCATCAAGGCTGTCGAGAACATTTTCAAAATGCGGTCTTTATCCTCTGGGTGCAGGTTATCGCTCCACGAGCCTAAACGGTTGGGGAAATCACTTTCGTTGTTGTAGCCCAGCAAAGCCCGAAACTCTGGCGACCACCAAAACTCGTTATCGCCGCTGACGGGGTCTGTTGCATCAACTACCATATCCCAAAGGGCAATATTTATGGATTTTTGCAGTAAATCTAGCCGCAACAGCGAAACTTCTTTGTCGATGGCATCGGCTTTTTGTTTGGTAATATCTTGTATTGCGCCCGCAACTTTTAGTGGAGTGCCGTCTTTATCACGCAAAGTTGAGCCGTGTGCCCTAATATAAAGATATTTGCCGTTTTTTCGTGCTAAACGATACTCTACATCAAACGGCGTTTGCCCTGTTTTATCCAGTAGATGTGCGGCAAATGCGTTAATTGCGGCTTCTTTGTCGTCTGGGTGCAACCTATCCGACCAACTGCTCAATACATTCGGAAAATCATTTTCGTTGGAAAAGCCCAGCAACTGCCTAAATTCGTCCGACCACGTGAATTTATTGTTCGGATTAACAGGGTCGCCCGCATCTACTTCCATATCCCACAATTTTAAGTCGGAAGATTCCATTATTAGCTTTGTTTTGGTGTTTTCGTATTCCTGTTGCCTGTAAACCCTAGCCAATATTTTATCGATGAACATTAAAATTTCGTTCATTTCTGGGGAAAGATTGGCAACATTGCCCACAACATGGGTATTGCCCGCTTTTAGCGATTCGTAAATACTTTCAACACGTTCAAGTAGGTCATCGTAGCCAACAACTATTTTGGAGGCATCACGTTCTAATTTTTCGGCATGAATATCCCGTATCATACCCGCAATATGCAGGGGAGTGCCGTTTGCGGCACGCAAAATTTCGCCTACACCTTGAAACCAGCGATATTCGCCATGTTTCATTTTTAAGCGATGTTCCACGTTATAAGGGGTTCTGCCAGAAGTATCGGCGTAAAATGCGGTAAACATGGTAACTACAGCACCAACGTCGTCAGGGTGAATCGAAGCACTCCAAGAGCCGACTTTATCGGGAAAATCCATTTCGTCCGAAAAGCCTAGCAACTGCCTAAATTCCAGCGACCAATTTACTGGATACTCTGGGTCTGACAGCGGATTTCCCTCTGGCGGCAATTTGGCATCGTACAGCCCTATTTTTAGCGCCTTGTTAGCCAAAGAATGTTTCATCACGTTAAAATCGTTAGTAGCGTTGTAATTTTGGAACGTTTTTGACAAATTTTCAAAAATTTCTAGCACTTTTGGCGACGCATCAAATGGCACTCTGCCCATGCGTAATTTTTCTGTTTCACTTTCTTTTAATAATCGTTTGCTTTCCTCTAGCAAAATGTCAATCGAAGAGCGTTGCGGCTGGGAAAAGTCGTTTTTTTTCTTCCTTCCAAACAATGGGGATCCCTCCTTCAAAATTTTTTGCAGAAAATTTCTAACAAATATTGTACCACAAAAAAATAAAATAGACAAATTAATAAATATGTTGTATACTATAATTATGAAAACTTTTATTACAAAAGCGTGGGCAAAAATCAACCTCACGCTAGATATACTGGAAAAACGTGCGGACGGCTACCACAATTTGGAATCGGTAATGCAAACTGTCGGATTATATGATACAATTATCTTGGAAAAAAATTTTTCGCGGGGGATAAGCATTACAACGAATGCCGCCGATTGCCCTGCAAATGCAAGCAACTTAGCCTACAAAGCAGCGGAGCGAATTTTGCAAGGCTACAACGTGCCGCATGGGCTTTCTATAGAGATACGCAAAAATATTCCCATTGCGGCGGGCTTGGCGGGCGGCAGTGCCGATTGTGCCGCCACATTAAGGGGTTGCAACGAATTGTTTGGGCTGAAAATTCCTAACGAAAAATTGTTGCAAATTGCCGCCGAACTTGGTGCAGATGTTCCGTTTTGCATAAACGGCGGAACGCAGCTTGCGGCTGGCACAGGCACTTTGCTTACAAAATTGCCGAACCACCCGCCTACAACAATAGTTTTGGCTCATTTGCCGCTAAAATTATCCACCGCAGAAATTTACGCCGCATGGGACACCTTAAAATATCCCAAAGAACGCCAAACGGCAACCGTTGCAGATGCAGTAAAATCCCAAAACGTGCAAAAAATAGCCGAAAACTTAGCCAACAACTTAACACCAGTCGCCACATCAGCACACGCCGAAATTTTGCAACTATTGGCAGCGTTCCGCAACCAAAGTTCCCTAGGAGCAAGCATGACAGGTAGCGGCCCAACCGTTTTCGCCTACTTCGACAAGGAAGCCGCCGCTTTTAAGGCAATAAAAAATATATCACAAGAGTTTGAAAATTGCGTGTTTTATTGCGTAGAACCGAAAAATTAATAAGTTTATGATTACGACACAAAACAATCCCCGTAAAAAAAGATGCGGGTCAAGGGCGGCCTGCCCTCCGATAGGCGGGAGCCCCACGGTTTTAATATTTAGAATAAAAAATAAAGAGAGGAGCGGTGCATGAACAAATGGCCAGAAATACTGGTTTATTTGGTTATGTACAAATAGAGTATGAGATATGTAAAACGGATTTTGATGTTAGCGGTATTTTTTGCACTTATGCCAAGTGCGGTAAAAGCGAGCAGTTTTTTAGATGTTCCGTCTAATCATTTTGCCTTGGACGCAATACGGTGGGTTTCAAGCCCAGCAAACGGCAGTTACATGGTGGGCGATGCCTCTAATAATTTTAACCCAAGCCGAGTGCCAGATTCCTTTGAAACGGCGATAATTTTGGCAATGGCGGCAGGTTTTCGCTATTCGCCAGCCAGTATAACACCCGCCGATCAAGCTATGTTCGATTTGGCGTACAATAGGCACGGTGCAACGCTTACGGCAATGGCAAACGCACACCCAAGTTGGCGCAGAATTGCCAACCGAGAAATTGCCTTTTTAATGGAGTTGGGAATCGTCAACCAAAACGATTTGCTCAATTTTATTTCTGTTGCACCAAACGGCTCGGAGGCGATTGCGTTGCTTTCCAAAGAGGCGGCGGCGGCGTTTATTTTGCGGCTTGCCAACCAAACCGAGTTTCCCGAAACGCAAACGTTTACTTTTACCGATAACGCCGCAATTAGTGCAATGTACAGGCAATACGCATATTTAGCGTACAATTTGGGAATAGTTACCACCTATGACGGCTATTTTTCGCCCAACCGCCACGTTACCCGCGCAGAACTTGCACAAATGTTTTACACGTTAAATATTGTTGCTCCTGGAACGCCTGGCGCGGCAAACACGCCAGCATCAGGCAATGTGCCGCCAACAACAGCAACGCCGCCGCCAACGCCTACTGCGGAAAGCCCGTTTTCTCGTACGTTCCACGGCACAATTAACGCCGTACAGCCCAACGCCATACAAATAACCACCGAAGACGGAACCAGCGTTTACGAATTTTCCAATAATCCCGTGATTATGCTGGATAACGAACGCATATACCCAGAAGATTTGACTCCTGGCTTGCTTGCCGCCGTTGGACTTAACCCAAACAACCAAATTATCAGTATGCTTGTGCGAGAACCCTTTGACACACCAGTTTTAACGCCAAACGAAAATGATACGACAAATATCCCCGATTCCGATTTGCCCGACGAGCCTGTTTCGCCAACGCCAACGCCGTCGCCGACCGTTACAGCACCGCCCAACTTGCCAGATTTATCTGATTTGCCCAGTTTCGGCGATTTGCCAGCTACATTATTTCCGCCCATTGGTGCAGTTCCGCCTAATAACGCTGTATTGTTCCGCCGTGAGGGTATAATTTTGAACACGGCAACATCTTCGGCTGGCCCAGTTATAACAATACGCACCGCTCGGGTTCGCATATTGACGGGCGAAGTCGTTTTTGAGGATAACACGTATCTTATAACACAGCACACAACCATGCGGCGCGGCGATGCACCAGTAACTTTAGGCGAATTGCGGCGAAACGAGATTGTTGTTTTTGATTACAGCAGCCCAAATATTTTGCACAGTCTGCAACTACCCAATATGACCCGCATAGTACAAGGAACGCTGATTGCTCGCTATTTCTTGGAACAACGCCCTGTGTTGGTTATAGAGGATTTTAACGGACATTCCCACGAATTGCCCGTCGCCACCGAAACCACGCTAGGCGGAGCAACCCAATTTTCACGCAACGGGGCAACTTCGGCGCGCTGGTTCGATTTGCGGATTGGCGACCACATAACCGCCCACGTGGAATTTGACAGGCTTGCAACGGTTCAGGCGCAGGGGCTTAACTCGGAAGTTACAGGCTTTTTGGAGGAGATGCACATATCTCAACAGCTAGACACAATCACGTTAAGGCAAGCAAACGGCACAATATCAAGGTTGGCACTTCCGCCAGAGGTTTTTGATATTTACAATTTGCGGTTGGGCATGGAGTTACGAGTTTCCATGGAAAGCCGCGAAATTTACCACGTAGAAATATTGGATATATCGTCGCAAATACAGACGGATATTGGCTTTATAGGCACGGTGCAATCGTTGCGGCACGGGCATACGATGGTTGTAACCATTCCCAGCGACGGCGCAGTGCCAGCCAGCCGCCGCACAATCCGAGTGGACGGAAACACGGTAAACACCGCAACCGACAACACTTTGAACTTTGCCGACTTGCGTACACAAATGCGACTTTATGTTGTAATGCTTGAAAATACTAATACCGCACAATTTATTACAATATTGCCTTAAATAACGGCGCAAAAGGTGGTGTAAAAATGTCCAATATGACCAATATGTCCAATATGAAACCATTGCCCAAACCCGTTAGAGCAAACAAGCCGATTAAGCGTATACAACTGCCGTCAAATCCGATGGACAATTTGCCGCCTGATACGCCGATTCGCCCAACGCCCGTGAATATCCCGCAAATGCGGCAACCAGCACCGCCATTGCGGCAGTCGCCGAAAGTTCAGCCAGCCAGAACAAGCGGAAGAACGGGCAAATATACGCCAAAACGGGCAAAATATGTTAAAAAAACGCCCGTCTCTCGTAAGATTTCAAGAAGAGTGGGCAAAGTACGCCGCTTTTTACACCGAACAAAATTGGTGGGAATTGTCTCGGCGGTTATTTTGGTGGCAACAATGGCTTTTTTGATATTTTGGAACATGACAAGGGATAACGCAATCGCAATATATATCGGCGTTCCGCAATCGGCGGTTGCGGCAAGCAACATGGGCAACATCGCAAGCGTTGCGGCAAGCACCCCCGAAAATGTTAATGACGAAAATGGCGAAAACGGCGAAAGTTCTGAAACATCTACCAGCACCGACTCTGAATCTGAAATTGAGCCGCTGGCTTTTATTGAACTAACGGACGAAATGACCGATACCGCATTAAGAATGGCGGCAATCAACCGTTTGGAGGCTCTGGAAAACGCCCGCATTGTGTTAAGCGACACAATCAGCATTGCCCGAGTGAACACATCTAGCCAAAACATTGTTTCGTTTGACGAGGCGGTAAATATGTTAGTGGAAAATTTGCAATTTAGAATTTTGGGCGTTGCGGTGGAAGTCGAGGGCAGCCGAGTAGGCGTTTTGCGAAACCAAGCGGACGCAAACGAACTAATACGGCGGTTGCAACAGCCGTATATGTTCGCACCAGAGTACGTTTCTGTGGAATTTGTGGAAGATTTCGTTATGTCCAACGTTGACATTGACGAAAGCCAGCTGAACACGCTAGAGGAAATTTTGGCAAGGTTGGAGGGCGATGCAACCGTTACGGAAGATTACATTGTGCAGCCAGGCGACAGTTTGGGCATAATAGCGTTGCGGCACGGCATAACTTTGGAGCAGTTGTATGCGAACAACCCCACAATTTCGTCAACCACGATATTGCAGGTTGGCGAGGTTTTGCGGATTCAGTCGTTACGCCCCTATTTATCGGTACGCACAGTAGAAGAAGTAACCCGCACCGAGGAAATTCCAATAGAAACAGAAACCGTAGCAAACCCAGGCGAAAGCAGCACATTTTCGCAAGTTATCCGCGCAGGCACCCCTGGCGAGCAAGAGGTTGTCATACACATAACCAGAATTAACGGCTTACAAGTCGGCGAAGAGGAAATTGTCGCCACTAGGGTAATCCAAGAAATGATTACCACAACTTTGGAAGTCGGCACGGCTTGATGGCTTGATGGCTTGATTTGAGTGAGGTTGCGTTTCAAAAACAAAAACGGTACAAAAACGGTACAAAAACGGTACGGTGTAGAAAAGGTGAAAAAGTGAGCAAAAACAGCAAAAAAAGCCAATATTTGGGAAGTATGGTGCTAAACAACCAAAAAGTTATCGATATAAGTCCAATGTACGATATATTTCTGCAATACGCTTTCAAAAACAACACAGGTGCAGACATTCTGGCAAAGGCGACAAATATCTTCATAACAGAGTTAAAATTTATGGAGGGAACTTTCGCCTATATGCCCAAAATTGAGGGCGAAGTTTCGGTTGACACGCAATACGCCTACATAATATCAAAGGAAAAAAAAGGCGCACCCCGCACACAGGACTTAAAATTGACCAGTCAAAAACGACGGGCGTTTATTGAACTTCAAAATCGAATCAACAAAAAAACGAATGTAGTAAAAAGGGCGTTTGACTACTTCATTTTGGGGATAACGTGGAACAATCGTGAAG
>WRKK01000317.1 GCA_009782245.1 Defluviitaleaceae bacterium
CCTACGGGTGGCATCGTTGTAGGGGCGACCGTCCTCGGTCGCCCGTTTGCCCTAACAAAAGGGCGGCTGGTTTGCCGCCCTTTTGTGTTGCTGTTTTTCGTTATTCGCTATTCAATAACAATAGTCCCGCCAGCCTGTTCCCAGTTTACGTTGATGTTTAGTACATTACTCAAAAATTCTACTGGTACAAACGTGCGGCCGTTTACTATTGTTACACTGCCCATACCGTCTGGCAACGGCATATCTACTGGAAGTAACACAGTAGTACCTGCCAAGTTGATAATAACGGTGCTAGTAGCGGCGTTCCAATCTATGATTGCCCCTGCGGTTTCTGCGATAAGGCGGAGCGGTACCATTTCTCGGTTAGTTTCGTCTACGAATGGCTGTTCGGCTATTACTGCGGTTTCTATGACGGCTGGGGTTGGCACAAACGTTGGCAAAACTAAATCTTCTATTGCGGGGAAGTCTGTTGGTGGCTGTATGTCTATTTGCACGGCTGGTAAATCCGTTTCAAATATTTCGCTTGCCAACAGTTCTGCACCCTCTATTACTAAAATCTCAACGCCGTTGATAATGATAACTATTTGCAGTGCATCAAATTCTGGCAAAAGAGCCTCGTTTATGCGGGTTTCTATGATTACAATATCGCCTGGCTGTACGCCCCATTCTGCCATTGCCTCGGAGTCAAATTCTACTGCAAATGGCGGGTGTTCAATTACTAGGAACATTCCCTCGGCAATAATTTCTAGCAACTCGTCGCCTGTAAGTTCCACTTCAAAGATGTCTATAACTGCGGGTACTTCGGCATCGGCATCGGCGGCATCGTCAGCATCGGCTGTTACATCGGCGGCTACTTGGCGGCGGCGGTGCGGACGAAACTCTACTCTTGTCGGAGGAGTTGCACCTGGGGTTACGATTGGCGGCGGTGCTTGTGGGATAAGTATTGGCGGTGGTGGTGCTGGTGCAGGTACGCCTGGCCCTGGTGCTGGACCTGGCCCTGGTGCTGGTGGCGGCTCTGGTGGCGGAGTTATCGCGCCGCCCTCGTTTGCGGTTGCCTCGTATACTGCAAAGAACGCCAACTTTGGCCTAAAGTTACCGTCAAACAGCAACGGGTGTCCCCAAGCACGCCACGATTGTGCATCAGACATTCCCCAGAAAGATACTCGGTGGATATACTCTGCAAATTCCAGATAATAGCCGAATACTCTTGCGAAAGCGTCTGCTTGGCGGCGTTGTTGTTCGTAGGTTAGTGGGGCGGGCAATGTTGGTGGCTGTGCGCCGCCTTGGCCGCCGATTGTTATGTCAAGTTCTGTGATAGAAACTCTTGCGCCAGTGCCGACAAAACGCTCTATTGCGGGGCGTACCAAATCTAGGTTGGTTGCCCATTGGTCAAGGTGGTAATGCGATTGCATACCAATTCCCTCGATTAAGTTTCTGCCGTCATAGCTAGGGTGTGCGTACCAGCGGTTGTTTATTTCTATAACCATTTCTGCGATTGCCTCGCGCTTGCCTATTGTTTCCTCGTTGAAATCGTTGTAGTACAGTATTGCAACGGGGTCATAGCGGCGGGCAAAGTAGAAAGCGTAAAACACAAAGTCGGAGCCGCATTCATCGCCAGTTGCACCGTTTGCGAAAGCATCGTACCAAGCTGGCTCGTTAGCGCCTAAATCGCCGCCTAGACCCTCACGGCGCAAGAAATCACGCCAGTTTAGGCTATTTTCCCAAGCAGTAGTGCCAACGGAAGTGAAGAAAATTTCGTTAAGTACGTCCCAAGAATAAATTCTGCCACGGTATCTGCCAGCAACTTGTTCTATGTGGAAACGCATATTTTCCATTGCCTCGGCACGGGTAAGCAAGTTGTCGCCCCTGCCTGTTTGCCACATTCTTGATTGGCTGTGCCACACAAGAGTATGCCCGATAACTTTTTGGTTGTTGCGTTCTGCCCACTCCATAAAAGCATCGGCGGTGTCAAAGTTCCAGTCAGCGGGGTTTGTGGACGGATTGGCGGGTGCAATGTGGTCAACTTTCATGTGGTTTTCTGCGGTTACGGCGTTAAATTGACGGGCGAAAAATGCTTCTGTGTAAGGGTCAGACATGAAAGTTGGGGTGCTCCATATGTTGCCGAGCGTGAAGTACGGTGCAAAGCGTTCGGCTAGGCTTGGCAAAGTCATGTCCCATTCGGGGACAATTATTTCTAGGTCGCCTACTTCGTCAAGTGCTACTATTTCAAAAGTTCCGCCGCCTGTTGCTGTAATTCCAGGGGTAAGACCATCTTCAAAGTCTAGTTCCCAAACTATTTCGCCAGTGGCAACATCTCTAATGCGGAAGTTGTCAATGTAGTAATAAACAGCGGAGCCTTCGTTTACGCCGCCAACAGCCGTACTACGTCTGGCAAATTGTATTGTAGTCCAGTCGTTGTTGTTGCCCTCGGCTAGATTTACTGGGTTTACGGGATTAGCTACACCGTAGCCCATATCTGGAGTAAAGCGTGTCCAATGCCTATATAGCTGATTGTAGGGGAAAACAGGCATATGGAAAAAGTGTGCCCACCGTGGGGCGTTAGTTTGAATCATAAGACCAACGCCGCTGCTGCCGATAGCTTGCGGTGCAAATACGTCAACCTCGAAAGCATAAGTACCTGTTGGCGAGATAGCGTGGTCAAATGCGGCACGGGCAATGTTTAATCCCTCATGTTGGTTGCCCATGGGAACATTTACCCTAAGCACGTAATTGCCAAGTTCGGTTTCTGGCAACACGGGCAAAACAACCTGCGGAACGTACACGGCAGGAGGGGTAACATTAGGCTCTGCATCTGGGTGGCGATAGATTAGGAAGTTTGTGATTGTGATGTCGTCTGTAATTCCCTCTGTACCTGCTGCGGTTGCATCGGTGTTAATGCGTAAGTGTTCGGCATCTAGTGCGTGTGTGGGAGATACATTTGGAACGGCGATTGTAAAAGTGCCGTCCGCCGCCGCAACGTTGTAAGCTATTGTGTGAAAACCTGGCATTCTTTGCAAAGTAACGGAAACGCCAGGCGTTGCTGTACCTGTAACAAAAATCCAGTCGGTTGGGTAGATTGGGTAGCGTATTTCTGCGGCGCTCCAACCAGCGGTACGTCCACCTATTACAAGGCTACCAACCGTTAAAGTTGCCCCTGCACCTGCAAGGTTTAAGTTGTCTCCTGCGGTAATAGTAGTGCCAGGTGCAAGACCCTCTAGGGTATCGGATAGTGAGAAGAGACGTTCGTGGGTATCTGGGGGAATACTTGGATCGGTGGGTGCTGGTGGTGCGAAGATTTGCATACTTGTGATTGTGTAATCGTCTGTGTTTTGCACTTCAAAACGCAAAGTGCCAAGGTCATCGATGGCTGTAAACCAAACCGCAAAATGACCACTTGAAGTAGCGGTTGCGTTTCCAAAATGTGTCCAAGGAGCTGCGGGTAATTGGATAACAACTGGACTGCCAGGTGTGGCTATTCCTTGAATAAGCAACATTTCGCCTACAGTAACTCCACGTGTTATGTCGATTGTGTGCCAATTTTCGGTACGACCAGAAACTAAAATGCTATTATCTGCACCAAGCACAGCCGTTACAGGGCCTGCATTTGTTAAAGACGGTGCGGCAAAAACGGAAGAGCCCAAATTGATGTCAGCTAATTCGGTTGCAACGTCCCAGTAAAGGTCAAGGTTGTCAAGGTTTGGTAGTGTTGGCAGAACTGGCACGCCTGGCTCGGGGGGTTCTTCGTCGTCGTCATCGTCGTCGTCTTCGCGCAATACAGCAACGTTAGAAATGTAGAAATTGTCTAGCCCAGTTTCCCAAGACCACAATCTAAGACCAGGACCCGCCCAAAAATCGGGAGTGTTAGCAAGGTTATCGGCTGTAATGACGTGTGTTATTGTGAACTCGTGATTAGTTACATTTTGACCAATCCAACCAGCATTGCCTAAATTAATATTTTCGCCCCATACGGTGCTACCGCTGGCACGGAATACCATTTGAGGGTTATCCACAGTTGCCGTTGTGCCTTGGAAAAAGCCATTTATTATCAGCGTATCGCCAACTTGCAAATCTAGTTGACCTGGCTCACTTGTACCTATGCCAATGTCAAAGCCAGAGGCAGGTACTCGTAGAAACAATTCGCTGTCTTGCTCGATTACCGTTAATTGTCCGCCAGCGTTCCAAAATGGCCAAGCACCAGCAATAGCCTCATCTACAGTACGAGCCGCAAGCCAAGCGGAAAAATCAAAAATACTATCCGCTACAACTGGTACTACAGGTGTAAACCTAGGTGCAGGTATGTTGTCAAAATCGGGGAAATCGGCAGGTGGTAAACCTGGCAAAACTGGTAGAATTGGGGCTGTTTCGTCTTCTTCGTCGGTTTCGGTTTCGTCAACTTCGGTTTCGTCTTCGTCCGTGTCGGTTTCGTCAACTTCGGTTTCGTCCGTGTCGGTTTCGTCCGTGTCGGTTTCGTCAACTTCGGTTTCGTCCGTTTCGGTTTCGTCCGTGTCGTCTCCGTCAACTTCGGTTTCGTCTGTGTCGGTTTCGTCCGTTTCGGTTTCGTCAACTTCGGTTTCGTCCGTGTCGGTTTCGTCCGTGTCGTCTCCGTCAACTTCGGTTTCGCCCGTTTCGGTTTCGTCCGTTTCGGGTTCGCCTGTTTCGGGTTCGCCAGTCTCGGGTTCGCCCTCTTCGGGTTCAACCGTCTCTGGCTCAACGCTTGTTTCGCCGTTGTCTTCGGTGTCAACAGGGGTTTCGATAACTACAGAGTTTTCGGTATCGTCAGCGAAAAGCGGGATTGGCGCAAATATTGCAAAAACCATGACAAAAGCTACAAACCAAGCAATAACGCGCCGTTTTGTGTTGCCAACTTTCATAAAAAATCAATCCTTTCTTGTAGCATTAGTGCAAAATCGCCTAATGCTAACAAATAATTTTGTACATTATAACATAAACAAAATATGCTGTGCAAGTTTTTTTTGGAAAATTTTACAAAAATTTTTGGCGGTGCGTTGCGGGTGGAAATTTTTTGTGGTAGAATTGGGGTATAAACCTTGGAAGAATGGAGAAAAGACAATGCACGAAGATGTGGTAAAAATGTACGTTGACGAACTTATAGAAAACGCAAAAAAGCCCGAGAAACCGCCAAAGACGACATATTTCAAGCGGGTAGAAATTTAGGATTTTACGAGGCTTTGGGAATACTTGAACGGTATTTTATTGGGTATTATCCAGATGTTGAACTGGCTGATGTTGGTTTGGGTATCAATTTTGAAAAGGAATTGCTGTAAAATGCAGTAAATCCACAAAAAAGCGAGGAATAACAATGTATGACGAGGCTATAAAAGAATACATTACCGAATTAAAGGAAAACGCAAAAGAAGCCCGTGAAACCGCAAATGAAGACCTATTTCAAGCGGGTAGAAATTTGGCTTTTATCGAGGCACTTGGTATATTAAGGCGATATTTTATGTACTATGAATCGGATATTGAACTGGTTGACGTTGGGCTGGGCGATAATTTTGAAAATGAATTGCTGTAAAAATGCGGACGGATTGTAGGGGCGGGCGACCATCTGCGTACACTTTTATTGAAACATTGGGGATTAGACGGACGGGCGACCGACCCGCCTGCTGCGGGCAGGGGACGGTCGCCCGTTTTCCCTTAAATATAAGCACAATCCCACGGGTTTTAATGCCTAAAATGCCGAACCCCCGTAAACGCCATAGAAATCCCATAACCATCGCAAGCCTGTATTGATGCCTTATCGTTTTGCGAGCCGCCTGGCTGAATGATTGCCGTAATTCCCGCCTTTGCACAGGCATCTACTACATCTGGGAATGGGAACATTGCATCTGAGGCTAAAACTGCACCGCTTGCCTTTTCGCCAGCCCGTGATAGTGCCGCCTCGGCTGCCCATATTCGGCTAACCTCGCCGCCGCCCTGCCCTAGCAACTTGCCGTCTTTGGCAACTACTATTGCGTTTGACTTAACGTGTTTTACAACTTTCATTGCAAAAATTAAATCCGCCTTTACTTGCTCGGAAACCTCTGCACCTGCGACTATAGTAAACGGCTCTGTTGCTATGTTGCTTGTGTCGGATTGCTGAATTAACAGCCCCGCACCCGCACTCTTGAACTCCAGCGGACTGTTGGCAAATTTTGGCAATTTTAACAGCCGCAAATTTTTCTTTTTGCGTAAAATTGCCAAAGCGTCCGCCGAAAAATTGGGCGCAATTATTACTTCTAAAAAAATCTCGTGCATTTTTTTGGCGGTATTTGCGTCCACTTCGCAGTTAAATGCGATAATTCCGCCAAAAATTGACTGCGGATCGCATTCGTAAGCCGCACTAAATGCCGCAAACGCATCTGCACCAAGTGCAACCCCGCAAGGCGTGGAATGTTTGACCGCAACGCAAACAGGGCTGTCAAACTCGCTTGCCAACGCCGCCGCCGCATGGGTATCGGCGATATTGTTGTACGATAACGCCTTTCCGTTTAATATTTCGGCATTTTCTATGCCCAAAACTCCCGCAAAATTGGGCGAATTTGCAACATAATAAGCCGCCTTTTGGTGCGGATTTTCCCCGTAACGCATACTGTTTTCGTCGCTTTTTATGTCAAACGTTAAAGTTAGCGTTTGCGGAAAAATATTTGCGGAATTATCAGAATTTTCGGAATTTTCGGGATTTTTATTTGTCAAATAGTTGGAAATATAGGCATCGTAAGCCGCCGTATAAGCAAAAGCCTTTGCCGATAACTTGTACCGATAATCGTCTGTTATTGTGCCGTTTTTGGCGTGTTCGATTAACTCGGCGTAATCGGCGGGGTTGGTTACAACCGCTAAATATTTGTAATTTTTGGCGGCGGCGCGTATCATTGTTGGGCCGCCGATGTCAATGTTTTCTATGGCGGTTTCTAATGTGTGGTTTGGCTTGGAAACTGCATCCTTAAAGGGATACAGGTTCACAACTAAAATGTCTATGTTGGGAATTTTATGCTCCGTCATGGTTGCGGCGTGTTCAGGGTTATCCCGTACCCCCAACAAAGCCCCAGAAATACGGGGGTGCAAGGTTTTAAGCCGCCCGTCCATACATTCTGGGAACTCGGTTATATCTTCTACAGATGTAGTTTTTATGCCGCTTTCCGTTAATATTTTTGCCGTGCCGCCCGTTGATATTATGTCGTAACCCGCAGAAACAAGCCCTTTTGCTAAATCTAGCAAGTTAGTTTTATCGCTTACGCTGATAAGTGCATATTTATTCATGTTTTTGTCTCCTTTTTGTATTTATATTCGTGTTCGTATCACGTTTTTGGTTAAAATATTTGGTTGGTGTGTGCGTTTATTAAAAACGGCGAATCGTAGCCCTCTACAAAAATCCTGTAAAACGGCGTGGCGTAAACGTTTGTTGGCAGGTAATTTTCCCGCAAGCCCGACATTGTCTGAAAGTAGGCAATATCCATGTGGTTGATAAAAATGGTTTCGGTGTTTTGCAGACGGATATTTTGCATAAAGGTTAATAAAGCCTCGTCTGGGCCGACCAAATTTTGCGGCAGATACATAAAACCAATGGGAACGCCGTACTGAATGTCAACCTCTTCTATAACGATTTCGGCTAGGTTATCGCCGTAGCCTGTAACCAAAAATTCCACAAAATTTGTGTGTATAATTTGCCCTTGGTATTCCTGGCGATAAAACAGCCGCAAGCCGCCGCGCCGCGCCAATCGTGTGCTGTTTATATCCAAAATAAAATGGGGGTAATAGGTATCGATAAAATTTTGGGTAAGTTCGATGGCGGCGGCAATTTCGGGCACACCAATAACGCCATGCCCCGCCACAAAAGCAATATAGCCGTTGGAAATAGTAAGTTGCGAATTTTGCCAAGTAAACTCGTCAAAGTTGGTGGCTGTTGCGTGGGCAATATCGGCATCTTCTGGAAAAAACATTGCCAAAAGCCTGTCAATATCGTAATCGTAGTTATCCAGCTGCAACAGCCGCATAGGTGCAAAATTATTGACCAACTGGTTTGTTAAAACAATGTTGTTTCTGGCTAAAACTGTGTTTAGCGCCGTTTCACGTTCGGTTGTAAGGCTGTGCGCCTCCGCCTCGTGGTGAATCAGCAACGCCAAAATAATATTTGTCGCCGCAAAAAATATAATAATAAAACTTTTAGCACGTTCCCAACGCATAAAAATCGCTCCTTTGGAATTTTTTGGGGTTTTTTGGATTTTTTTGGAACTTTTTTGGAACTTTTTTTATTGTACAACATTTTTTGCTAATTTGCAACTTTGTGAAAAATGTTGTATAATGTTATCGAAATTAACACATTGAAAAACCAGAAAGGAGCATAAAATTATGCGAACAAAAACATTTGAATATTTCAACAGATTGCGAAACGTACGAGATGATTTTCCTCCTTTTGTTTCAAACGTTATATTTTTCGGCAGCGAGGTATACGGCTCTCCAACGCTATACAGCGACATAGATATAGCTGTGGAAGTTTCTGATAATTTATCCAGACAAAGAAAAGACGCTGTATATGATATATTTGATTTACACGAGCCGCCCTATGACTATCACCTTGTTTGGATAGAAAAGGGCGAATATAGAAAAGGTTTTGACGTTAGGAAAGATATATACGAGAAAGGGTGGTATTTGTGAATAAAACTTACGCAACAACAAACAATATGCCAAAGACCAATCCCATTAACGAATAGCCAAATATATTGACATTACCGTGAAATCAAGTTATAATTTAACAAGATGGAGGTGCAGCTTTGAAATCCCAATTAAAACAGTGGTTAAGCGACCCATACATCGTACTATACGTGGTATTCAGCTATTTTATTGTGTTTGCATTTATCGTGGATAGCCCGTACGATATTTTTTGGGGTGTTGTTCGCATAACTTTATCGTACGATATTTTAATAACCGATTATGTTGAAGTTGGCGGCGTGGGTGCAACGCTAGTAAACGCCGCTGTGCTTAGCTTGATTTTTTTAACCTATATGTACAAAGTACATCACAAGCCAAGCGGAGCATTGATTATGGCGTTTTGGCTGCTTAGCGGGTTTGCTTTTTTTGGCAAAAATTTAATTAATATTTGGCCAATAATTTTTGGCGGATATCTATACGCAAGATTCCGCAAAGAATCGTTTGATAAATATGCGGTAGTTTCCATGTTGTCAACCGCACTTGGGCCAGCTGTTACGCAGGTTGCATTGCTGGAGTATATTCCGATTGTGCCACGGCTGATATTTTCGGGCGTTTTGGGTATTTTTATCGGGTTTATTATGCCGCCTATCGCCCAAAATGTAATGAACCTACATAGCGGATTTAACCTATACAACGTGGGTTTTGCGGCGGGTTTGGTTTCCATATTATTGCATATTCTTGTAACAAACATTGGCGGCAACGATATTGTGCCTGTTTTTATTTGGAACACCGATAACAAGCTAGTTTTAACGGTGTTTATGCTAATATTATTTGCATTTATGATTTTTGTGGGCTGGCTATGCGGCGAAGATCACAAGCAAAATCTAAAGCGGCTACTAAAACGAACGGGGCAAGCACCAAGCGATTATTACGCCGATTACGGCACAATAGCCTACATAAACATGGGAATTTTAGGGCTTTTCACGACCGCCCTAATGCTGGCAATAAACAGCGATATAAACGGCCCGATAGTTGGCAGTATTTTCACGGTTGTGGGGTTTGGTACTTTTGGCAAGCATATTCGCAATGTTTGGCCTGTTATGTTGGGCTGTTTGCTGGCTGGCGGCTTTTGGCACGTTTTTGACGGCACAAATCCATCGTCGGCGATTGCAATTTTGCTAGTAAGTTGCCTTGCCCCAGTTGCAGGGCGTTACGGCTTTGTTTGGGGCATTATTGCAGGGTTTGTCCACCTTTTTGTTGCCATTAACGTTGTGGCTTTTTCGGGCGGCTTTAACCTTTACAACAACGGGCTTGCGGCGGGTTTTGTGGTGCTGTTTATGGTGCCGCTGTTGCGTACTGTTTATGATTCTTAGGTGGCGTGGGTAAATTTACATGGTTGTGGGGTGCGTATATTTAAGGGAAAACGGGCGACCGTTTGCCCCAACCAACGGGGGGCGTTGCCGTTGGCGTTGGGGGTTTCACAACGGGCGACCGAGGACGGTCGCCCGTTCGTCTAACCCCCAATATTTCAATAAAAGTGTACGCAGGTGGGGCGACCGCCCCCCGTTCGCCCGTTTATGAATTAACGAAGTAGTCAAAAAAAATCCCCACTTCACAAAGTGGCAGAAAATATAGGTATCACATGAATAATTATGAAATTGTAGTAGTAGGTGCTGGCCATGCGGGTTGCGAGGCGGCTTTGGCGGCGGCTCGTATGGGGTTTAGCACGTTGCTTTTGGTTATGAACTTGGATAGCATTGCAATGATGCCCTGTAACCCTTGCATTGGCGGCAGTGCAAAGGGTCATTTGGTGCGGGAAGTTGATGCACTAGGCGGCGAAATGGGCAAAATAATAGATAAAAGTTTTTTGCAAAGTAGAATGTTGAATCTAAGCAAAGGCCCAGCGGTGTACTCGTTGCGGGCACAGGCGGATAAAGCGAAGTATTCGCAGCTAATGAAATGGACGTTGGAACACACGCCAAATTTAACCATTAAACAAGGCGAAGTTACCGATATTATCGTGCAAAACGCCAAAATAACGGGCGTAAAAACGGAGTACAACATTGAATACGCTTGCAATGCCGTAATTATCTGCACAGGCACATACTTAAATGCTCGGTGCTTGTGCGGCGATAATATCACAAAAACTGGGCCAAACGGTATGCGGTCGGCAACAAAATTAACCGAAACAATCGCCAATTTGGGCTTTATAATTATGCGGTTCAAAACGGGAACACCCGCGCGAGTGCATAAAAATACAATAGATTTTAGCAAAACGCAAGTGCAACCAGGCGATTTGCCCGTTGTGCCTTTTTCGTTTGATACTTTTGCAGAAACGGTGCAAATTAAGCAAGAAAACTGCTATTTAACCTACACCAACGAAAAAACTCACGCAGTAATAACGGCAAATTTGCACCGTTCGCCCATGTATTCTGGCGTTATCGAGGGCGTTGCAACTAGATATTGCCCGTCTATTGAGGATAAAATAGCCCGTTTTGCCGATAAAAATAGACACCCCGTGTTCATCGAGCCAGAAGGCACAGGCACAGCAGAGATGTACATTCAAGGTTTGTCAACCTCGTTGCCAGCCGATGTGCAACTGGAATTATACCGCACCGTGCCAGGGCTGGAAAATTGCGAAATTATGCGAAACGGCTACGCAATAGAATACGACTGCATAGATACAACCGCACTTTTGCCCACATTACAGGCAAAATCGCTAACAGGGCTGTTTTTTGCGGGGCAAATAAACGGCACTTCGGGCTACGAAGAAGCCGCCGCACAAGGCATTATTGCTGGAATAAACGCCGCACTACAACTACGCAACGCCGAGCCGCTTATAATCGACCGCAGCATGGGCTACATCGGCGTGTTAATCGACGACCTCGTTACAAAAGGCACTCCAGAGCCGTACCGCATGATGACCAGCCGCGCGGAATACCGCCTACTATTGCGGCAGGACAACGCCGATTTACGCCTTACGCCGCTAGGTTACAAAATCGGGCTTATCCCAAAAGAGCGTTATAACCGCTTTTTGCAAAAAAAACAATGGCTAGATGCCGAAATTTTGCGGGTAAAAAACGAAAACATACCGCCAACCGCCGCAATAAACCAGCTTTTAGCCGAAAAACAAAGCACCCAAATAACAACGGGCGTTAAACTATCCGATTTAATCAAACGCCCAGAACTAAACTACAGCATTTTGGCGGAAACACTAAATTATCCCGCAACCGCACCACCCCCCGAAATCGAGCCGCACGGCTGGGCAACTTTGCAACAGCAAGTAAACATTCAAATAAAATACGAGGGCTACATAAATATGCAAAAAGAGCAAGTAACAGCGTTTCGCAAACTAGAACAGCAGAAAATCCCGCCAAACGTTGATTACACAAGCATAACAGGTATGCGCCTAGAGGCAAGGCAAAAATTATCAGCCCTAAAGCCCCTAAACATCGGGCAAGCACAACGAGTTTCGGGCGTATCGCCAGCGGATATTAATGTTTTGTTGGTGTACCTGCGAGGGTTTAACGCCAAACAATAACGTCAACCAAATTTCAAAAATTCGGAACGGGCGGACGGACGGGCGAACGGGCGAACGGGGACGTTCGCCCCACCTGCGTACACTTTCATTGAAACATTGGGGATTAGACGGACGGGCGACCGAGGACGGTCGCCCCTACAACGATATTTCAAAAATTTAACACGAAAAACCCTTGAAAAATTTAGCGGGTCAAGGGGCGCG